>DASVXN010000311.1:0-4018 GCA_036392635.1 Sphingomicrobium sp.
AATGGGCGGCGATCAACAGCGGCTCGCGCAATCTCGCCGGGCTCGCGCGTATGGCCGACGTGCTGGCCGAGGCGTTCTCGGCACTCCCCGGAGAGATCCGGCTCGAATCCGCGGGTCAGGTAAAGAAGGTGGATGCCGCCGGGAACGACGTGGCGATCGAGCATGGCAAGCACTTGCATCTGGCGGTCAGGCCCGCAGCGCCGGTGCAGCTGCTGTTCACCGGTCACATGGACACGGTCTACGGCGCCGAGCACGCGTTCCAGGCGACGCAATGGCTTGAGGACGGTGTGCTCAACGGGCCCGGCGTGGCCGACATGAAAGGCGGCCTGGCGGTCATGCTCGCCGCGCTCAAGTCGATCGAGCAGAGTCCGGGCGCGGAGCGCATCGGCTACGAGGTCGTCATCAACAGCGACGAGGAAGTGGGCTCGCTCGCTTCGGCGGCGCTGCTCAAGCAGGCGGCCGAGGGCAAGCGCGCGGCGCTGACCTATGAACCCTCGGCTCTCCCGGACGGCACGTTGGCGGGAGCGCGGCCGGGCAGCGGCAATTTCGACTTCGTGGTTCGCGGGAGATCTGCACACGCCGGCCGCAATCCCGAGGAAGGTCGCAACGCGGTCGTGGCTGCCGCCGAGCTGGCACTGCGGCTGTCGATGTCGAAGACACCTGGTCTGTCGATCAACCCCGCGAAGATCGATGGCGGCGGTCCGAACAATGTCGTGCCTGATCTTGCCATCCTGCGGGTCAATGTTCGGCCGCGAACCACGGACGACCAGGAGATCGCGACGCGGCTGATCGCGAAGGCGCTCGATGAGACGGCCAGGCAGCACGAGGTTTTCATCGAGGCGCACGGCGGCTTCGGGCGGCCGCCTAAGCCGGTCACCGAAGAAGCCGAGGCGCTTTTCGGGCTGGTGAAGGAAGCCGGTGCAGACCTTGGACAGCAGATCGGCTGGCAGCCTTCCGGCGGGGTTTGCGACGGCAACAATATCGCGGCCTGCGGCGTGCCGGTGGTCGACACGATGGGCGTACGCGGCGGCAAGATTCACAGCGAGGAAGAATATCTGATCGTCGACAGCCTCAAGGAGCGCGCGGCGCTCAGTGCGCTCACGATCCTGCGGCTGGCGGAGGAAGCGGCGTGAGCTTCCGTGTGCGCCCCGCAAGCGGCGACGATTTCGCCGCCATCTACGAAATGGCCAAGCTCACCGGCGGCGGGTTCACCAACCTGCCGCCCGAACGGGCAACCCTGGTCACGAAGATCGCCAAGTCCGAGCATAGCTTCGGGCGGGAGGAGGAGAGCCAGGCCGGCGACCTCTACATGTTCGTGCTGGAGGACCCGAAGGCGAAGGTCATCCGCGGCACCTGCCAGGTGTTCGGCCAGGTCGGCGTCGAGCAGCCCTTCTACTCCTATCACCTCAGCACGCTGACCCAGTCGAGCCCGGAACTGGGGAAGACCTTCCGCAACCAGCTGCTGACGCTGACGACGGACCTGGAAGGCTCGTCCGAGGTCGGCGGACTGTTCCTCCATCCGCAACAGCGCGCCGGCGGATGGGGAGCGCTGCTTGCGCGCAGCCGCTACCTGTTCATGAAGCAGCACCGCGCGCGGTTCGGCGACCGAACTCTCGCCGAGCTTCGCGGCGTCATGGACCAGGCTGGCAACTCGCCCTTCTGGGACAGCCTTGCGGGTCAGTTCTTCGACATGACCTTCCCCGAGGCTGACGAGTTCAATGCCGTGCACGGCACCAAGTTCATCGCCGACCTGATGCCACGGTTCCCGATCTACGTGTCGCTCCTGACCGACGGTGCAAAGGGTGTCCTTGGCCAGCCGCATCCGACCGGCCGCGCGGCGCTCCGGATGCTCGAGGAGGAAGGCTTCACCTACGACCGCTACGTCGACATCTTCGATGGCGGGCCGACGGTCACGAGCCACACCGACCGGATTCGAACGGTTCGGGAATCGACGCTCGAGACGATCGGCGACATCGGCGACGGCGGCCGCGTGAAGATGCTGCTCGCTACCGGGCGGCTGAAGGATTTCCGCTGCTGCTGCGCGTCCGTGAAGCGCCTGCCGAAGAAAGGCATCTGCATCGACCGGGAGTCCGCCGAGTTGCTCGAGGTCGAGCCCGGAGCCGAGGTCCTCGCGGTCGCGCGCTGATGCCGCTCCGGGAAATCAACTTCGACGGGATCATCGGGCCGAGCCACAATTATGCCGGGCTGAGCCTCGGCAACCTGGCCTCGGCGCGGAACGCCGGCGCGGTGTCGGAGCCTCGGGCGGCGGCGTTGCAGGGCATCGACAAGATGCGGGCGAACCTTGCGTTGGGGCTCGCGCAGGGCGTTCTCCTGCCCCACCCGCGGCCTGATCGCGCATGGTTGGCCGAGCTTGGTACGACCATCGAAGAAGCGGAGCCGGTGCTTGCGGCCAATGCCATGTCGGCCTCGGCGATGTGGGCGGCGAATGCGGCGACCGTCTCCCCTGCCCCCGACACGGCGGACGGCAGGTGCCACCTGACGGTCGCGAACCTCCGGACCATGCCGCACCGGAGCCACGAATGGCCTGCGACGCTGGCGCAGCTGGAGGTGGCCTTCTCAGGCCGAGGCTTCGCGGTGCATCGACCGGTGCCGCCGGCGTTCGGCGACGAGGGTGCTGCCAATCACATGCGGCTCGCAGCGGCGCATGGCGAGCCCGGGGTCGAGGTGTTCGTCTATGGCGTCTCGGGCGGCGCGTTCCCGGCGCGGCAGCATATCGAGGCATCGAACGCGATTGCACGGCTCCATGGCCTCGATGCCGACCGCGTGATCTTCGCCGAGCAGTCCGAGGAAGCGATTGCCGCAGGCGCCTTCCACAATGACGTGGTCGCCGTGGCCAACGAGCGGGTGTTGTTCGCGCACGAGCAGGCGTTTGCGGACAAGGGCACGCTGCTGGCGGCGCTCGAGGCGCGAGTGCCAGGGTTCGAATATGTCGAAGTACCCGCGGCGGAAGTGCCGCTGGGCGACGCGATCCGATCCTATCTGTTCAACGCGCAACTGGTCACCACGCCCGATGGGCAGCCGACGCTCATCGTGCCGAGCGAGGCACGGGAGACCGCGTCCGTCTGGAGCTGGATCGAGCGGCACGTTGCCGGCAACGGGCCGATCCGCCGCGTAGAAGTGGTCGACGTGCGGCAATCGATGGCGAACGGCGGCGGCCCGGCGTGCCTGCGCCTGTGGGTCGTAGCCGATCCTGACACCGTGGACCCCCGCTTCATTGTGAATGAGGTGAAGCTCGACCGTATCGCCGAAGTGATCCGCGCCCGCTGGCCTGAGCAGATCCACCATTCCGACTTGCAGCAGCCGAAGCTGATTGCCGAAATTGAGCTCGCTCGCGCCACCCTGCTCGAGGAATTGGCGCTCAGCGAACTTGTCTGACGCGCCCGAGTCCCGTTACGGGATCGGGTAAACGTTACTTTAACACTAGAGCTTAAACTATTTTTGGCTCAAAACTGCCCTCGTCGCGTTCAGGCGTTAACGATGGTGACACTGAAAAAGATCGGTCGGCTATTCCAGATCAAGACGCGCTTCGAGGCGTGGCTGGTGATCTATGCCATCGCGCTCGGCGCGGTGGAGCGCGGCCGGCATTATCTCGACACCTATCCTGGCTTCGGCGGCTGGCTGCTCGCGTTAGCCTGCACGGGCGTCGTTTTCGTCGCTGGAGGCAAGCTGCTGGACTCCGTACGAGCGCCGCAGCCGGCCCTTGCGATGGGACCGTATCGCGCGCCGGTTCAACGCCACGCCGGGTTCACGCCCAGCCGCCGCACGAGCCTTCCGGCACGCCGCGGACCCGCTCGCCGCTTCTCCGGTCGCAGCGACTAACCTGTAAAAAAGAAAATGCGCCCGGGCACTGGGCCCGAGCGCATGACTCATTCCGACAATGTCGGCCGCTTAGGCGGCGTTCAGCTCGGCGTAGCTTGGCCGCGCCCCGCTCCAGAACACCGGCGCGGGAGCCGGGCCGTGAGTCATCGCTTCCTTGAGCGGCATGGCCGTGGAGCAG
>DASVXN010000312.1:0-2209 GCA_036392635.1 Sphingomicrobium sp.
GCCGACCTGTGCCGACCGCGCCCGCTGTTGCCCCCGAAGGAATCCCGTCAGCGCCGCTTGCGAGGTGCCGGCACTGAAGCTGCCACCGGTGTGGGCGCGGCTGCAGGAACCGGCGCGACGGCCGACATGCCGCCGAGCTGACCGACGAGCTTCTTGTAGGCGTCGAGGTAGGCAAGCACGATCACTTGGCCGATCGCCGTGTCCTGGTAGCCCGACGCGCCAGCCGCCGCAAAGCCGCCCCACCATCCGGCGCTGCCGCTGCCGCCCCAGCTGATGTCGGTCTTGCGCGAATAGCCTTCCGTCAGCGCTTCCTCTTCGGTGGTGCGGGCGTTGACCAGCGACAGCGTGACGTTGGCTTCGCCCTTCTTCACGTTGACGCTTCCGGCGAGCGAGCCCGCTGCACCGGCCCAACCGCCGAAATGGCCGAGCAGGCCACCGATCGCAGCGCCGGCGCCGCCGCCGCCCGAATTCTTGTTGGTGCTGACGATGTCCGGCTGCAGGAAATAGTCCGCCGCCTTGACCTGGCCGGCGCCCATGCGGCTGCCCTTCTGCAGCTCGCCCTGCTCGGCAAGCGCGCGCTCCATGGCCCGGCTCTGCATCGAGCGGTCGCGGTTCACGAGACTGAAGCAGCCGGACTGCTGGACGAAGACCTTGATGATCGCCTCGGGGCTGCCGAGGTTAAGCTCGCGCCACCATTCCTTGTCCGGTGGAACGATCGCCAGCGTGCCGATGCGGTGCGTGCATTGCGGGATTTCCGCGGTGCCGCGTTGCTGGAGCTGACGGCCCGAGCTCGGGTCGGCGAACGCCGGCGAAGAATACAAAAGCGCGAGCGCCGTGCTCGCGAAGATCACGATCCTGTTCATGTGCTGGAACCCCCTTGTTGCGGGGGCGCGTCTACCAGCGATGGGCGGAGCCGGTAATGCGGACAAACCTGCCGAGTGCAGCAAATGTCGGTCGTTGCTGACACTTCCCCGCCCGCCTGCTAGCGGCGCGGGCAAATGAGCAAGATCGAGAAGATACGCAACTTCAGCATCATCGCCCATATTGATCATGGGAAGTCGACTTTGGCCGACCGGTTGATCCAGGCGACGGGGGGACTCTCCGAGCGGGAGATGAGCGCGCAGGTGCTCGACAACATGGACATCGAGCGCGAGCGGGGGATCACCATCAAGGCACAGACCGTGCGGCTGGAGTGGAAGGGCTATGAGCTGAACCTCATGGACACGCCGGGGCACGTGGACTTCGCCTATGAGGTCTCGCGGAGCCTCGCCGCGTGCGAGGGCGCCCTCCTCGTCGTGGATGCGGCGCAGGGCGTGGAGGCCCAGACCCTGGCCAACGTCTACCAGTCGATCGAGCACGACCACGAGATCGTGCCGGTGATCAACAAGATCGACCTCCCCGCCGCCGACCCCGAGGGCGTGCGGCAGGAGATCGAGGAGATCATCGGCCTCGACGCCTCCGAAGCCGTCCTCGCCAGCGCCAAGACCGGCATCGGCATCGAGGAGATCCTCGACGCCATCATCGACAAGATCCCGCCCCCCAAGGGCGACCCGGACGCGCCGCTGAAGGCCATGCTCGTCGACAGCTGGTACGATCCGTACCTCGGCGTCGTCATCCTCGTGCGTGTGATCGACGGGACCTTGCGCAGGGGTCAGCACGTCAAGTTCATGCAGGCCGGCACCACCCACCTCGTCGACCGCGTCGGCTGCATGCGCCCCAAGATCGAGCAGCTGCAGGACCTTGGCCCGGGCGAGATCGGCTTCATCACCGCGCAGATCAAGGAAGTCGCCGAGACCCGCGTCGGCGACACCATCACCGACGCCAAGCGCCCCGCGCCCGCAGCCCTGCCCGGCTTCAAGGAAGTCCAGCCGGTGGTCTTCTGCGGCCTCTTCCCGGTCGACGCCAACGACTTCGAGAAGCTCCGCGATAGCCTCTACAAGCTCCGCCTCAACGACGCCTCGTTCAGCTTCGAGATGGAGAGCAGCGCCGCGCTCGGCTTCGGATTCCGCTGCGGCTTCCTCGGGCTCCTCCACCTGGAGATCATCCAGGAGCGCCTGACCCGCGAGTACGACCTCGACCTCATCACCACCGCGCCGAGCGTCGTCTACAAGATCCACCTGTCGCACTCGAAGAACGAGCCCGCGCAGACCATCGAGCTCCACAACCCCGCCGACATGCCCGACCCCAACCGGATCGAAATGATCGAGGA
>DASVXN010000313.1:0-4845 GCA_036392635.1 Sphingomicrobium sp.
ATTGTAGCCATAGCCGCTGTTGTACCCGTAGCCGTTGTAGCCGTAGCTGCCGCCGTAATAGCCGGGATAGCCGCCGTAGCCGTAATTGTAGGCCGGGTAGCCGCCGTAACCGTAATTGTAGCCATAGGCCGGATAGCCGTAGCCGCCGCCGTAGTAGCCGTAGCCGGGCGAACCGATCGAGATCACGGTCGTCGTCCGCGGGTAGGAATAGCCGTAGCTATGGTGGCGGTAGCCGCCGTAATATTGCGCGTCGGCAGCGGTCGGAAGCGCGATTACCGCGGCTGCCGATAGCGCCAGTGCCATCTTCTTGAACATCATTTCCTCCGTTTACGCATGTGGCCGTGGAGGGAACTCGCGACCATGTGTGCGGGGCACTACGCTTGGCAAGCTGACATGGCCCTGAACGTTGCGGTCAGGAATCGATAAGCCTGCCTACAGTCGCTGCCGGCGGACTAGTCGAGCGAATAATCGAGACCGATGTCCACTGCGGGCGCACTTTGCGTAATGCGACCGACCGAGATGAAGTCGACGCCGGTCTCGGCCAGGAAGCGGATCGTTTCGAGCGTCACGCCGCCCGAAGCCTCCAGGGGGACACGCTTCGCGACCAGGGTGACGGCCTCGCGCAGCTTTGCCGGATCCATGTTGTCGAGCAGCAGGCGATCGGCACCGGCAGCGAGCGCAGGTTCGATCTGGTCGATGCGGTCGACCTCGACCTGCACCTGGAGCCCCGTGTTGGCCGCCTTTGCCCGGCGCACGGCTTCCGCGACGCCGCCGCACACGGCGACGTGATTGTCCTTGATCAGCACCCCGTCGTCGAGGCGCATGCGGTGGTTGTGCGCGCCGCCCATGCGTGCGGCGAACTTCTCGAGCACGCGCAATCCCGGGATCGTCTTGCGCGTGTCCAGCAGGACTCCGCCAGTGCCCGCAATGGCATCGACATATGTCCGGGCGACCGTCGCGATGCCCGACAGGTGCTGAAGCGTATTGAGCGCCGAACGCTCGGCGGCCAGCATGGCGCGAGCGTTGCCCGTCAGGCGCATCAGCGTCGCGCCCCGCCCGGCGCGATTGCCGTCCTCGACGAGGACCTCGATCTTCACCTCTGCGTCGAGCGCGCGGAAAAAGGCGGCGGCGATCTCTATGCCGGCGACGACGATCGGCTGGCGCGCATTCATCTCCGCAGTGAAGCGGGCGTCCTCGGCAATGGTCGCTGTTGAGGTCACGTCGCCGCCGGTGCCGAGATCTTCGGCAAGCGTCCGGTTCACGAAGTCGTCGAGGTCGAAGTCAGCAGGAAGAGCCATGCCCCGCGTCTAGGCGACGGCGGCAGGCGCCGACAAGTTAATCGGCCGCCGCCACGGCCTTGCGGATGCTCCACTTGCCCTCGTGCCACTCGTAGCGCTGGCCATCGCTGGGTACGAAGCGATCGCCTTTCCAGTTGTGGACGGTCACGGTGACGAGCGCTTCGGCGATGTCGATCGTGTTGAAGCTCTGCTCCTGCTCGCGCACGCGGGTGGATGTTGCGGTGCCGGCCTGCACGACGAGCACCCCGCCGGTACGCGTCACCAGGTCGCTGGCGTCCTGGCTGGAAGCGTGATGATTGTGCCCGGCCAGCACGATGTCGACGCCCGACTCCTCGACGGCGTCGAGTGCGAGCTCCTGCCGTCCGATCGCACGCTCGACCTCGCCGCCGACCTCCAGCGCGAAAAGCGGGTGATGGGTGACGAGGATGCGCATCGCTTCGCTCGGCGTGCGCGAGAATGTCTCGCGGATGAACTCGACCTGGTCCTTGTTGATGCGTCCGTCCTTGAAGGTCAGCGACCGTGCCGTGTTGACGCCGAGCACCGCCACGCCGGGCAGTTCGACGAAGGGGCACAAAGTCTCGTCGATGAAGCGCCGGTAGCGCGCGAGCGGCGACAGGAAGCGGCGCAGCACGTCGTAAAGCGGCACGTCGTGATTGCCGGGCACGCCGAGCACTTCGTGGCCGCTCTCCCGCAGCTTCTCGAGGAACTCGCAAGCCTCGCGAAACTGCTCGGTCCGCGCGCGCTGGGTGAAGTCGCCGCTGATGACGATGAGGTCTGGCTTGAGCTCGTCGATCTCGTTTTTGACCGCCTGCACGAGGCGTTCGTCGTGCGCGCCGAAGTGGAGGTCCGAAAGATGTGCGATGCGAGTCATGGCCAGCCTAACAACGCTCCGGCGGCACGGCAGTTCAGCGGATTGCGCGCTAGAAGGTCAGCAGCAGCAACAGCTTGGCGTCGATTCCGAAGCCTTCGGCGCGCTTTTGCTCGATGAAGTTCGCGATGTCCGCACGCGGGACCAGATGGACCTTGATGTCCTCATGCTCGTCGCCCCCGCCCTCGCCCGTCTTCCGCAAGCCGTGCGCGCGGACGACGGTGAAAGCTTCCGCCAGCATGCCGGGAGAGGCGTAGAACTCGCCGAGACGCTCGATGCGATCGGCAGTGAAGCCGCACTCTTCCTGCAGCTCCTTGATGGCCGTGTCCTCGACCGTGGCGTCCGGATCCTGATCGCCGACCAGACCGGCGGGGAGCTCGATGCAGCGGCAATCCGGAGCGACACGGGGCTGCTCGACGAGGATCACCTTGCCTTCATGCTCGGCGAGGATGACGACGGCGCCGATGTTGCGGGCGCGGCTGGCATATTCCCAATGCCCCCGGCGAAGCGTCCGGACGAACTTCCCCTCCCACATCACTTCGACGGGAGGCAGGTCTTCAAGCTTCATAGTTCGATCAGCGCGTCCGGGATTTCGTTGGTGTCGGTGTCCGAGCGCGGAAAATGCTCGGCCAGGACCATTCCAACGCGCTCGACCGCGGCAACGATCCCGTCCCCCGGCCGGCCCTCGCGCACTTCGGCGATCAACGCCTCCATCGCCTCGCCCCAGGTGTGCTCGTCGGTCACCTTGAGGATGGCCTCGTCGGCGACGATCTCGGCGCGATGCTCGGCCATCGACAGATAGATGAGGATGCCGGTTCGGCCGATGGTCCGGCGCTCGGCGGCTGCCTTGAAGATGGTGATCGCGCGGCGGCGCACACGGCGCTGCTTCGTCGCGGGCGGGGTGAGCGCGATGCGCAGCGGCATCCACTTGAGGATGAGCAGCGCGACGGTGAACTTGAGCGCCGCGAACACCATCAACAGCGTCAGCAGCTGGCTCATGGTGGGTTCCGTGTCCCACCCGCCAATGAGCAGGTCGTACCACCAGACGAGAGCCGTCGGCCGCCAGGCGGCCCAGGCGAGCACGGCGAACAGGGGGATCAGCGCCCAGTGGAGCGCGACGTCGTGATAGGGATCGCTGATCGGCGTGGCGACCGTGACGATCTCGCCATTGCTGTTCCCCTCGGCAGCCGCGACCGCCGCCGAGATCTTCGCGTGATCCTCGTCGGTCAGTCGCATTACCACGAGCCGGATGCTCCGCCGCCGCCGAACGAGCCGCCGCCGCCCGAGAAGCCGCCACCGCCGCCTCCCCAGCCGCCGCCTCCTCCGCCCCAGCCGCCACCGCCGCCCCAGCCGCTGCTGCGCGAGCCACGGCTGAGCTCATTGAGGCCCCACAGCACGACCCAAGGGCTGATGCCGCCACGCCGCGAGCGATAGCGCCGGCCGAAGCGCCGGCGGAGATGCGAAAGGATCACGAAGCCGATCACCAGCGCCCAGAAAAACACCGGCAGCGGGTTGCCGCCCGAATGCTGCCGCTGCTGCTGCGAACGCTCCGCGTTAGCGACGTTCTTCTGCGCTTCCTCGGGCGGCAGCGACATCTGCTTGATGATTGCATCGGCGCCGGCCTGGATCCCGCCACCATAGTCGGGCGGGTTCTGCTTGAAGTGCGGGAGGATGGCGCCGCGGATGATGAGGCCGGACATCGCGTCGGTGATGAAGGTGGTCGCGCCGTAGCCGACTTCCACCCGCACCTTCTTCTCGTTCGGCGCGACGAGAAGGATGACGCCGTTGTCCTTGCCCTTCTCGCCAATCCCCCAGGCGCGGCCGAGGCGATAGCCATAATCCTCGATCGGCCGACCCTCGAGGCTGTTCACCGTCGCTACCACGAACTGCCGCCCGGATTGCGCCTCCAGCGCCTGGGACTTGCTGGTGATGTCCTGGACCTGCGCCGGCGTCAGCAGGTGCGCCTGATCGACGACGCGCCCGGTCAGTGGCGGAAAGGTCTGCGCAAGTGCCGGGCTGCCGACCAGCAGCAGCACCGTCATTGCGAGCGCAGCGAAGCAATCCAGGATGCGTCTAGGGATTGCCACGTTGCTGCGCTCCTCGGGATGACAGACTGAGTGGGTCAGCTCGCGTTGCCGAAGTTGACGCTCGGCGCCTGCTGTGCCGACGCCGCGGCCTCGAACGGCACCTTGGGCTTGGCGCCGTAGAAGACCTTGGCGCCGATGGCCGTCGGGAAGGTGCGGATCAGGGTGTTATACTGGCGCACCGAGTCATTGTAGTCGCGGCGCGACACCTTGATCTGGTTCTCCGTCCCTTCGAGCTGGTCCTGAAGCGCCAGGAAGTTCTGGTTCGACTTGAGCTCCGGATAGGCCTCCATGCTGACGAGCAGCCGGCCGAGCGAGCCGCTCAGCTGGCTCTGCGCATTCTGGAACTCCTGCACCTTGGCCGGGTCGCTGAGGTCGCCGGCGTTGAGCTGCACGCTCGTCGCCTTGGCGCGTGCCTCGGTGACCTGCGTCAGGACCGTCTTCTCCTGCTGCGCATAGCCCTTCACGGTGGCGACGAGGTTCGGGATGAGGTCCGCGCGGCGCTGGTAATCGGCCTGGAGGTCGCCCCACTTGGCGTTCACCTGCTCCTCGGCGGTCGGGACGGTGTTGATGCCGCATCCGGCGAGGCTCAGCG
>DASVXN010000314.1:0-1789 GCA_036392635.1 Sphingomicrobium sp.
TGTAGCGCTCCCAGATACCGGCGTTCAGCCACGGGTCGAGCAGCCGGTCGAATGCGAAGATCGCCGCGCCCATCAGCAGCGCGGCCAGGGCAAGCCGCGGAATACGCCGCTTCAGCTGCGCGTCGGCCACGAAATAGCCGCGCTTGGAAAGCGTCGCGTACAGCAACCAGACGTTGGCCGTCGACGACAGCGCCGTTGCCAGCGGCGGGCCGACATGGCCGTAGCCGATGCGCCCAAGCAGCGGGATGAGGATAAGGTTGCCGACGAGGTTCACCGCGACGGACTGGATCGCGTATCGCACCGGCGTCTTCGTATCGTGCCGCGCGTAATAGCCGGGCGTCAGCACCTTCACGAGCACGTAGGACGGCAGCCCGATCGAGAAGCCCGCCAGTGCCCACGCACACTTGATGGTGTCCTCGGGCGTGAAGTGCCCGTACTGGAACAGCCCGCGCACGATCGGCTCGGCCGCGACGATCAGCGCGACCATCGCGGGAAGGGTGAGGAACAGCGCCAGCTCCATGCCCCGGTTCTGCGTATCCATGGCCTTCTCCTCCTCACCCGCGCTCAGCAGGCGGGAGATAGTGGGAAGGAGGATGGTGCCGAGGCCGATGCCGATCATCCCGAGCGGCAGCTGGTTCACACGGTCGGCGTAATAGATGTACGAGATCGAGCCCTCGCCGAGCAGGTAGCCGGACAGCGCAGTCGACACGACGAGGTTGAGCTGCACCGCGCCTGCCCCGACGGCTGCAGGCAAGATCAGCTGCATCAGGCGCTTCACGTCCGCATCGATCCGCGGCAGGCGAGGCTTCAGCGAAACTCCCGCGGCGCGGCAGGCGAAGTACAGCCACGCGAGCTGAAGCACACCACCGACGGGAACCGCAAGCGCCTGGACACGAGCGGATTCAGCAGGCGTGCCGTGGAAGAGGAACAAGCCGACGACCATCGCGATGTTCAGCAGGATCGGCGCCGCCGCGTTGACCCAGAACTTGTCGAGCGAATTGAGGATGCCGCCAAGCAGCGAGGCGAGGCAGATCAGCATCAGGTACGGGATCGTGATCCGTCCCAGCTCCACCGCGAAGGCGAACTGCTCGTGCGTCGGATGCTGCCGGTGGAATCCGCCGGACAGGATCGTCGTCAGCGGCCAGGCGGCGATCAGCATGACGATCGTCATCGCCGCCAGAAAGGCGAACAGGACCGAAAGCGCCCGCTCGGCGAAGTCGAAGGCTGGCCCGCGACCGCCGTCCGCCTCCGCCAGCTTGCGGTTGAACATCGGGATGAAGGCAGACGAGAACGCACCCTCGGCGAAGAAGGCGCGGAACATGTTGGGCAGCCGAAAGGCGACTAGGAACGCGTCCGACGCGAAGTTCGCGCCGACATAGCGGGCCTGAAGGGAGTCGCGCACAAGCGCCAGGATGCGGCTGGCGAGCGTCAGCCCGCCGACCGACCCCAGCGATCGTGCAAGGTTCATCGCTGACGTCCCCCCGGACGCGTCAGGCTTGCGACGGAGGTGCCTGCTCGCTTCCGCCGAAGCCGCCGCCCTGCTGCTGCTGCGCGGCTTCGAGCTGGGCCATGTATGCCGACGTGAAGTCGATCGGATCGAGCATCAGCGGCGGGAAGCCGGTGCTGGAGACCGCGTCGGAAATGACCTGCCGCGCGAACGGGAAGAGGAGGCGCGGGGCCTCGATCAGCAGGAACGGCGAAAGCGCTTCCTGCGGCACGTTCTGGATCGAGAACAGCCCGGCGTACGTAAGGTCGACGACGAAGTGGGTGCCGTTGTCGGAACGGGCCG
>DASVXN010000315.1:0-1504 GCA_036392635.1 Sphingomicrobium sp.
CGGCTCGCCGCGGCTTAGGCTGCCACGGTGTGGCAGGCGCATCTCCAAGCTGCTTTCGCGCTTTTCCTGACACACCCCACTACCGCATGGTCGCTCGGCCTCGGTCGCTGAACGAGTACGGCAGCGCCGGTTCATTACAGATGACCTGCCCCCTTCCTGATCCCTCGTTCTGAGTGAGAGTCCGTCATCCCTGAGGAGACGGACGTGAGGAAAAGCAGGTTCACCGAAGCGCAGATCATTGGCGTGCTGCGAGAGCAGGAAGCCGGAAGCCCGACTGCCGAGGTCTGTCGTCGGCATGGCATCAGCGAGCAGACCTTCTACCGCTGGAAGGCGAAGTACAGTGGCATGTCGGTGTCGGATGCGCACAAGCTGAAGAGCCTGGAGGACGAGAACCGCCGGCTGAAGAAGCTGCTAGCGGAGTCGATGCTCGACGTCGCGGCCTTGAAGGACCTCCTGGGAAAAAACTAATCGGGCCCGGGGCGCGGCGTTCGTCCGTGCTTCGCCTGATCGCGGAGCACGGCTTCTCTCAACGGCGCGCCTGCGGGCTGGTTCAGGTTGATCCCAAGACCGTGCGCCGCAAGCCCGAGCCGGGCGACGCGGACGTACGCGGTCGCCTGCGCAGCCTGGCGGCCGAGCGCCGCCGCTTCGGCTATCGCCGGCTCGGCATCCTGCTCGAACGTGAAGGCATCAGCATGAACAAGAAAAAGCTCTATCGGCTCTATCGCGAGGAGGGCCTGGCGGTGCGGCGGCGGCGCGGTCGCAAGCGGGCGACCGGAACGCGTGCCCCGATGGCCCTGCCGGACGGGCCGAACCAGCGCTGGAGCCTGGACTTCGTCTCCGACACCCTGTCCTGGGGCCGTCGCTTCCGGATCCTCGCCGTCGTCGACGACTTCACCCGCGAAGCCTTGGCGCTCGTGGTCGACACCTCGATCGGCGGCTGCCGCGTGGCCCGGGAGCTGGACGTCTTGATCGCCCGGCGGGGTAAGCCGCTCACCATCGTCAGCGACAACGGCACGGAGATGACCAGCCGGGCGATGCTGCAGTGGACCAACCGCACCGGCGTCAACTGGCACTACATCACGCCGGGCAAGCCGCAGCAGAACGGCTTCGTCGAGAGCTTTAACGGCCGCCTGCGTGACGAGTGCCTGAATGAGGAGGTCTTCGCCAGCTTGGCCGAGGCGCGTGCGGTGATCGAGCGCTGGCGGCATGACTACAACCACGTCCGGCCGCACTCTGCCCACCGCGGCATGACGCCGGACGCCGTGCGCCTGAACCCCGCGGCCGGTCGGCTGCGCAACTTGATCAGCTCCGCCGCCCGGCCGCTACCGCCAGCGCTGGAGATCAGGTACGAAACTCCCGGGCTCTCACAATGATCGAGGGACCGGCGGGGGGCAGGTCACTGATCAGCGGCCTGGCGCGGCCGCGGTCGGCGTCTGCCCATTGCCGTACGGACGCCTACTGTGCGTGCGCGACTTCGGTCAGATGGCCAGATGACCTCTCAGCG
>DASVXN010000316.1:0-2673 GCA_036392635.1 Sphingomicrobium sp.
GACGCACGCCGGGTCGTTCGACCTTGCCTACCTCTGCACGCTGCCGAACTTCGTGGTCATGGCCGCGGCGGACGAGGCCGAGCTTTGCCACATGGTCCACACGATGGCGTTGCACGACAGCGGGCCGATCGCCGTGCGCTATCCACGCGGCGAGGGCAGGGGCGTGCCGCTTCCGGTCGAACCGCAAGCGCTGGAGATCGGGAAAGGCCGGATCGTCCGCGAAGGAAAAAAGGTCGCGATTCTATCGCTGGGGACGCGGCTCGAGGAGGCCGAGAAGGCCGCCGACGAGCTGGAGGCTAAGGGGCTGTCGACGACCGTCGCCGACCTCCGCTTCGCCAAGCCGCTCGACAGCGAGTTGATCCGCAAGCTGCTGACCACGCATGAAGTGGCCGTGACCGTCGAAGAAGCTGCCGTGGGCGGCCTCGGCGCTCACGTGCTGACGATGGCCAGTGACGAGGGACTCCTCGATGGCGGTCTCAAGATTCGCACCATGCGGCTGCCCGACACCTTCCAGGACCACGACAAACCCGAGAAGCAGTACGACGAAGCGCGCCTCAACGCGCCGCACATCGTCGAAACCGTGCTCAAGGCGCTCCGCCGCAACAGCGTCGGCATCGAAGAGGTGCGGGCGTAGCCAAGCTGCGGGCAGATCAACTGCTGGTCAGCCGGGGCCTGGCGGAGAGCCGGACACGGGCTCAGGCCCTGATCATGGCGGGCGCGGTGTTTGCGGGTGAGCGGAAGCTCGCCAAGGCGGGCGAGATGCTGGCCGAGGATGCGGCGCTCGAGGTGCGCGGGAAGGATCACCCGTGGGTCTCGCGCGGAGGCATCAAGCTCGATCACGGGCTCTCCCACTTTGGGTTCGATGTGACCGGCGCGGTCGCGCTCGATGTCGGCAGCTCGACCGGGGGCTTTACCGACGTGCTGCTCTCGCGCGGTGCGGCGAGGGTCTATGCCGTGGACGTCGGCACCAACCAGCTTGCCTGGAAGCTCCGACAAGATCCGCGCGTGATCGTTCATGAGCAGACCAATGCGCGCAGTCTCGACAGCAGCATCGTGCCGGAGCCGGTGGCTATCATCGTCTGTGATGCGAGCTTCATCAGCCTTGCCAAGGTGCTCGAAGCCCCGCTGAAGCTGGCGAAGACCGGCGCGAGGCTCGTGGCGCTCATCAAGCCGCAATTCGAGGCTGGGCGCGAGGAGGTCGGCAAGGGCGGCGTTGTCCGTGATCCCTCGGTGCACGAGCGCGTCTGCGCCGAGACGAAAGCCTGGGTTGAAGGGCAGGGCTGGACCGTGCTGGGGATCGTGCCGAGCCCAATCACGGGGCCCGAAGGCAATGTCGAGTTCCTGATGGGGGCCGAGAAGAATGGCTGAAGCAGCAAGGCCCGCAAGCTGGAAGGTGGCCATCGTTGCCGTGATCGCGATCGAGCTGCTCGGCGGGCTAAGCGGCTGGCTGTCGAACAGCGGCTACGGCAATCCGTGGTTCGCTGCCCTGCTCAAGCCTTCGTTCATGCCGCCCGGCTGGGCGTTCGGCGTGATCTGGCCGATCCTCTACGCGCTGATGGGCATCGCGCTTGCGATCATCATTGCCGAGCCGGCATCTCCTCGGCGCCAGGCTGCGCTGACCTTGTTCTTCATCCAGCTGCTGTTGAACTTCGCCTGGTCGCCGATCTTCTTCGCAGGCCACGACATCCGTCTCGCCAAGGTGATCATCTTCGCGATGACCGCGGTCGCTGCGGCCGCTGCCGGGCAGTTCCTGCGGCTACGCAAGTCAGCCGGGCTGCTGCTCATCCCCTATCTGGCATGGCTGATCTTCGCGACCATGCTCAACGTGACGATCGACACGCTGAACCCAGGCGCCAATCACTCGCTGCTGGTCCGCGATAGTTGGGGATAGTTCCAGGCAGTTGGGGATAGTCATTCGCGCCAGGGTGGCGGAACGTGCTGCAACTCCCTAAATCTGCGCCGAAAGGGAGGAACTTTCCTATGCAGTCCGAGAACAGGATGTTCGACGACTTCGTGAAGATGGTGAACGGCTTCGCCGGCACCTTTGCCGGCATGGGCCGTGAGGCCGAGTCCAGCGCTCGCGAGAAGTTCAAGGAATGGATGGGCGGGACGGACTTCGTCGGCCGTGACGAGTTCGACGCGGTGAAGGCGATGGCCGCTGCTGCTCGGGACGAGAATGAGATCCTGAAGGCGCGCATCGCGGCGCTGGAAGCGAAGGTCGCCGGGCCCGCTGCCGGAACGACCGGCGCCAAGCGCTCGGGCGGCAAGAAGGCAGGCCCGGAGGCGTGATCCTGAGCGAGGAAGAGATCCAGGACGAGCGCGACGACGGCGCGCCGATTGAAGTGCTCGAGCAATATTTCGAGGCGCGCGGCTGGGCCTGCGAGCGAACCGGCGACGGCGAGATCGTCGCGTCGGCTACCGGCAGCTGGGCGCAATATGAGCTGCGGGGCGTGTGGCGGCCGGAGGACCAGGTCCTCCAGTTCCTCGCCTTTCCCGACATCAAGGTATCGGCCGACAAGAGGTCGACCATCTACGAGGCGCTGAGCCTCATCAACGAGCAGCTCTGGCTCGGGCACTTCGAGATGTGGTCGGGGTCGGGGCTGGTGGTGTTCCGGCACTCGACGATCCTCGATACGCGCAGCGACGAGGGACTCAGCCTGGAGCAGGCCGAGG
>DASVXN010000317.1:0-5726 GCA_036392635.1 Sphingomicrobium sp.
GGCTCGGTCGACGAAGCGTCGGTCCACGTCCGCGAAGTGATCGCCCGAGCCATCGCCCTCGGCGCTACGGCGATCATCATCGTCCACAATCATCCAAGCGGCGACGCCACGCCATCGATGCAGGACATCCGCCTCACCCGCGATCTTGTCGACGCTGGGCGGCACATGAAAATCACCGTCCACGACCACGTTATCGTCGGGGCCCAGGGCCGAACCAGCATGCGCGCGATGGGGCTAATCTAACGCCTTCTTTGGACCCATTCCCGCATTAGCTCACGGCATCTAATTTGGCTTGGGCAGCTCGCCTCGTCGCAGCAGCGAGACGTAGTCACGCGCCACATAGAGGAATCGGTCTCCTATGCTGCCACTCCAGTCGCGGTAAGCGACGCCGGCAGTAGCTGCTATTCCACAGAACGTGGTGATGTCATTACGAAGCGCTTGCTGAGTCAGAGGCGATTTCAGGCTTACGTCCGTGCAGTGACCGACCTCATCGATGTGACGCTCGAACAAGTAGCCACTTGCCGCCAGAAGCTTCTCTGCGGCGCCGAGACGGTCATCGTGGGTGCTGCAGAACGTGTGCCGTAGTTCAACCACACCGCCTCGATAGGCTCCACTATCGGTCGCCTCCTTCACGGCGCGAAGGCTTGGGCCGATGTGTTCGTCAAAGCAGCGCGGGAGAGTTTCGGCGCGGTAAGTGCACGCTGAAAGCAGCGACGCCCCCATCGCCGTCACAATCAGGACCGGTCGTTCCACGCGGCGGAAGGTATTCAGCGCTTCTGCCGAGCGCAATCTGCTTCGCACCATAACGCACATCCGGCGAATCTGCTGTCCTACAGACCTCATGTTGAGGTGATGCTGACTTGCTCCTCAAGAGCGCCGGTGGAAGCAGTGATGGTGGCTAAGGTGACGAAGTGGAGGAAGTGGAAGGAGCCGCCTTTCATCCACTTCATCTCGACCGAGCCGGCTTTTCTCCCATCGTGGACATTTGAAGCATCCGGGCATCCCTGCTAGCCGCCCCGCCCATGGTTCCCCGCTATTCCCGTCCCGAGATGACGGCCATCTGGGCCGCCGAAAACCGCTATCGCATCTGGTGGCAGATCGAGGTCTTCGCCGCTGAGGCGCAGGGCAAGATCGGCATGATCCCCGCAGACGATGCCGCGACGATCCGTGCCGCCTACGATCGCGATGCGCTGGGTGAGATCGACATCGACGCGATCGACCGCATCGAGGCGGTGACCAAGCATGACGTAATCGCCTTCCTGACCTGGGCGGGCGAGAAGCTGGGGCCCGAGCGACGCTGGCTCCACCAGGGCATGACGAGCTCCGACGTTCTGGACACCACCCTTGCGGTGCAGCTGAAGCAGGCGGCCGACCTGCTGATCCGCGACATCGACGAGCTTCTTGCCGTCCTCAAGCGGCGAGCGCTCGAGCACAAGCTCACGCCGACCATTGGCCGCAGCCACGGAATCCATGCGGAGCCGACCACCTTCGGCCTCAAGCTTGCGCAGGCCTATGCCGAGTTCGCCCGCAATCGGGAGCGCCTGGTCGCCGCTCGCAACGACGTCGCGACGTGCGCAATCTCCGGCGCAATTGGCACGTTCGCCAACGTGCCTCCCGCAATCGAGGAGCATATCGCCGCCGAGCTGGGGCTCACCGTCGAACCCGTTTCGACCCAGGTCATCCCGCGCGACCGGCACGCCATGTTCTTCGCGACGCTCGGCGTGATCGCCTCCTCGATCGAGCGGCTCGCCATCGAGATCCGGCATCTGCAGCGCACCGAGGTGCTGGAAGCGGAGGAATATTTCTCGCCCGGCCAGAAGGGCAGCTCGGCCATGCCGCACAAGCGCAACCCGGTGCTGACGGAGAACCTCACGGGGCTTGCCCGGATGGTGCGCGGCTATGTGACGCCGGCTCTGGAGAATGTGGCGCTCTGGCACGAGCGCGACATCTCTCATTCCTCGGTCGAGCGGTTCATCGGGCCGGACGCCACCATCACCCTCGACTTCGCACTCGCCCGGCTGACCGGCGTCGTCGACAAGCTCGTCGTCTACCCTGAGCGCATGCAGAAGAACCTCGACCGGATGGGCGGGCTGGTTCACTCGCAGCGGGTGCTGCTGGCGCTCACCCAGGCGGGGCTCAGCCGCGAGGAGAGCTACGCGCTCGTGCAGCGCAACGCGATGAAGGTCTGGGACTCGGACGGGCAGCTCTCGCTGCTGGAGCTGCTGAAGGCTGACCCCGAGGTGACCGGCCGCCTCTCCGCCGACCAGCTCGATGAGCTGTTCGACCTCGGCTACCACTTCAAGCATGTGGACACGATTTTCGACCGGGTGTTCGGCAGTGGCGATTAACGTGCGGTCGGATCACTAACATTCGCTAGCGCACTACCGAACGTCAGTGATATTTCTGCGCCACTGAACAGGACGGGGGCAATGGACACGCTGACGGTCGAGGGCGGAGTGGTTGCGGCGGGAACGGGTGAGAGCCGGGGCGTCCAGCCGTTGGGCTACTTGCTTGAACTTTCGCTCGACTGGATCGTGCTTCGTGCGTCCGAGAACATCCATCACCTGCTCGGCCAGTCGCACGTCACCCTCGTCGACGAGCCCCTCGGCCGCTTCGTCCAGAGCCAGGCGCTTCACGACCTCAGGAACCTCTTCTCGCGGCTAAGCGGGACGACAGGTATCGGGCGAGCCTATGGGGTGCGGCTGACCGACGAGCACGAGTTTGTCGACGTCGCCTTCCAGCTCAGCGACGGGCGAGTGCTCCTAGAGGCGGTGCCGTCGAACGACGGGTTCGGCGAATGCTTCGGGACGGTCGGCGGCCTGGTTGCCGGCCTCGCGAACGCAAGCGGGCATGCGCTGCTCGAGGGCGGCGCCCGGCGCATGCGGGCGCTGACCGGCTACGACCGCGTCACCCTCACCTGCGGGCACGATCGCGCCGAAAGCAGCAGGGGCGCGTTCGGCGCCCCTGCTGACCTGTCGGCAGACATTCCTGCCATTGTCGCAGACTTGGACGCCGAACCGGTCGGGATCTTTCCGCGAGAGTCGCAGGAAAGTTCGATCGGCGACGCTCTTCTCTGCTCCCCGTCGGGCGACGCCGTTGATCAGCTTCGCCGCGAGGGCGTGCGGGCGTCGCTCACGGTGCCGTTTTCGGTCGACGACGTTAGCGGAGAGTTCCGCTGCGACAGTCGCACCGCTCGCCCGCCGCACTTCGAGTTGCACGCAGCAGCCGAGCTGTTCGCTCAGCTATTCGCGATGCGGCTGGAGATCGACCGCTTCAGAACGGCCGATCACCCGGCGAAATAGTCGCGCGCGCGAGCGAAAAAGCTTTTGGCGGCGGGGCACTCCTCACCAGTTTCGGTGTCGCGGAATTCCTCAAGCAGCTTCTTCTGCTTGGAGGTCATTCGGGTGGGTGTTTCGACGAGAATCCTAGCGACGAGGTCGCCGCGGCCGCGTCCGTTGAGGACACTCATGCCGGCGCCTCGATGACGGAGTTGCTCGCCTGACTGGATGCCGCTCGGGATCTTCAGCTCGATCGAATTGCCGTCGATCCCCGGCAGCCGGATCGACCCGCCAAGCGCCGCCGTGGTGAAGCTGACCGGGCAATCCGCAACGAGGGTCGTTCCCTCCCGCGCATAGATCGGGTGCCGCTTCATGTGCACGAAGATGTAGAGGTCGCCGTTGGCGGCACCGCGGATCCCCGCCTCGCCTTCGCCGGCCACACGAATGCGCGTGCCTTCGTCAACGCCAGCCGGCACCTTCACCGACAGCTTGCGCTGTGCCATCGCCCGGCCTTCGCCCTGGCAGTTCTGACAGGGATCGCTGATCACCTCGCCGGACCCGCGGCAGGTGGGACAGCCGCGCTCGACGACGAAAAAGCCTTGCTGCGCGCGGACCTTGCCCATGCCGCCGCAGGTCTTGCAGGCAGCCGCGCAATTGTCGGTGCTCATGCAGCCGCGACCGTGGCACCGCTCGCACCGCGCCATCGCCTGGACGGTGATGGTCTTCTCAATCCCGGTGAATGCTTCCTCGAGGCCTAGCTCGAGGTCGTAGCGGAGGTCGGCGCCGCGGGCCGCATTCTGCTGCGCGCGCGGGTCCATGAACTCGCCAAAGATCGTGGAGAAGATGTCGGAAAAGCCGTTGAAGCCGGCATCGCCGAACGGGTCCTGCCCGCCGCCGCCGTTCTGGAAGGCGGCCTTGCCGAAGCGGTCGTAAGCAGCGCGCTTCTGCGGGTCCTTGAGGACGTCATAGGCCTCGTTGATGGCCTTGAACTGCGCTTCCTTGTCCGCGCAGCCGTTGTGGCGATCCGGGTGATGTTCCTTGGCGAGCCGGCGATAGGCTGCCTTGATCGACGCTTCGTCCGCGCCGCGTTGAACGCCGAGCAGCTCGTAATAATCCTGCTCAACCATCAGTCATTCCCACCCCTAAGCCGCACAGGATGCGGCGCGGCCCCCATCAGAGAGCCGCGCCGGATCATCAGCCCTTGTTCTCGTCATCGACCTCGGAGAATTCCGCGTCGACGACTTCTTCCTGACCAGCCTGCTGCGTGCCGGGGCCCGATGTGCCGGCGTCCGGAGCAGCGGCGGCCTCAGTCTCGGCCTGCTGAGCCTTGTACATGGCCTCGCCGAGCTTCATCGCGGCCTGCGTGAGCGCAGCGGTCTTCTGCTGCATCTCGTCGGCATCGCCGCTCTCGACGGCGGTCTTCGCCTCGGCGAGCGCCTTTTCGATCTCACCCTTGATGTCGGCCGAGACCTTGTCGCCATGTTCGGCGAGCTGCTTCTCGGTCGAGTGGATGAGGCTCTCGGCGTTGTTCTTCGCCTCGGCCGCAGCACGCCGCTTCTTGTCCTCTTCGGCGAACTGCTCGGCCTCGCGAACCATCTTCTCGATGTCGCTGTCGGCGAGACCGCCCGAGGCCTGGATGCGGATCTGCTGCTCCTTCCCGGTGCCCTTGTCCTTCGCCGAGACGTTGACGATGCCGTTCGCGTCGATGTCGAACGTAACCTCGATCTGCGGCACGCCACGTGGCGCCGGCGGGATGCCAACAAGGTCGAATTGGCCGAGGATCTTGTTGTCCGCGGCCATCTCGCGCTCGCCCTGGAAGACGCGGATCGTGACCGCGTTCTGATTGTCCTCGGCGGTCGAGAAGACCTGGCTCTTCTTGGTGGGGATCGTCGTGTTGCGATCGATCATCCGAGTGAACACGCCGCCCAGAGTCTCGATGCCGAGCGACAGCGGCGTGACGTCGAGCAGAAGCACGTCCTTGACGTCGCCCTGCAGAACGCCGGCCTGGATCGCCGCGCCCATGGCGACGACCTCGTCCGGGTTCACGCCGGTGTGCGGCTCGCGGCCGAAGAATTCCTTCACCCGTTCACGTACCCGCGGCATGCGCGTCATGCCGCCGACGAGCACGACATCGGCGATGTCCTTGGCGTCGACACCCGCGTCCTTGAGCGCCTTCTTGCAAGGCTCCATCGTCCGCTCGATCAGGTCTTCGACGAGCTTCTCGAGGTCGGCGCGGCTGATCGTCTCCACGAGGTGGAGCGGGGTGGTGGCGCCGCCTTCCATGCGAGCAGTGATGAACGGCTGGTTGATCTCGGTCGTGGCGGCCGAGCTGAGCTCGATCTTCGCCTTCTCGGCAGCTTCCTTGAGCCGCTGCAGCGCGAGCCGGTCGGTGCGGAGATCGATACCTTCCTTCGCCTTGAAGCGGTCGGCGAGCCAATTGACGATGCG
>DASVXN010000318.1:0-5276 GCA_036392635.1 Sphingomicrobium sp.
CAAGCGGCTGGATCACGCCTGTCTCATTGTTGGCAAGCTGGACCGCGACGAGGGCCGGGCCAGCGGCGAGATGCCGGTCCAGGTCTGCCAGATCGATCAGCCCGTTGGCGTCGACCCGCAGCACAATGGCGCCGGTTCCCATCGCTCCGAGGACGGCGTCATGCTCCGTCGGTCCAACGATGCGCCCTGGCGGTCGCGTACGGGCTGCCACGATCTGGACGGCTTCGCTCGCGCCGGAGGTGAAGATGACGTCATGGCGCCAACCGAGCGCTTCCGCGATCGTCCGCCGCGCCTCCTCGAAAGCCGCGCGCGCCCGGCGACCGTCAGCATGCGGGGAACTCGGGTTCGCCCACTCCTCCATCGCGTCGATGACGGCAGCGCGAGCCTCGGGCAGCATCGGCGTGGTCGCCGCATGGTCGAGATAGAGGCGCTCGCTTCCGCTCAAGACCGCCGATTTCCTGCCGATTGCCACATGAACGACCGGGCCTATATAGGACCGCGCGTCGCTGCGCACCCGCGCGGCGCCACCTTAATCAAGAGCACCGCCACTTTCATGCCTGAAGTCATTTTCCCAGGACCCGAGGGACGCCTCGAAGGACGTTTCCATCCCGGCACGCGGCCGCGCGCTCCAGTCGCGCTGATCCTTCACTCGCACCCGCAGGCCGGCGGGACGATGAACAACAAGATCGTCCAGCTGCTCTATCAAACCTTCGTCAGGCGCGGATTCGCAACTCTGCGGTTCAATTTTCGCGGCGTGGGCAAGAGCCAGGGCGTGTTCGACAATGGCGTCGGCGAACTGAGCGATGCCGCGAGCGCGCTCGACTGGGTGCAGTCGATCCATCCCGAGGCGGAGACCACCTGGGTTGCCGGCGTGAGCTTCGGCGCCTGGATCGGCATGCAGCTGCTGATGCGCCGCCCGGAGATCCGCGGCTTCATCTCGATCGCGCCGCCGGCGAACATGTACGACTTCAGCTTCCTCGCGCCCTGCCCGTCATCGGGCATCATCATCCAGGGCGAGGCCGACGAGGTGGTGACTCCTAGCGCTGTCCAGAAGCTGGTCGACAAGCTCCGCACCCAGCGGCACATCACCATCCACCACGACCTGATCCCGGGCGCGAACCACTTCTTCGCGAACGAGCTCGACCTCTTGATGAAGTCGGTCGACGACTATCTCGACATGCGGCTCGCCACCGACCCGATCAAGCCGGCTATACCGTCCAGATCATCACGTTCATGACGACCACGAGGGCTGCGACCATCATCAGGATGCCGCGGCCCCGCGTCTGACGATCGAAGCTGAGCTTCGCGCCTCCGGCGAGAAGCAGGAAGCCGGCGATCATGGCGATCGTCAGCGCGGCTTCGGAGAAATCGTTCATTCAGCCAGCCTGTCTTTCACCAAGACTTAACCAAGGTTGCGCCAAATGAACGCATGTGCGCGGCTGAGCAATATGCGCGCCTCGATGAGGCGTTCGAGCGGATCGAAGAGACGATCCTGCCGTGCATCGCGATGATGCTGGAAACACTCATCGACGCGTCCGAGTCGGTCGCCGAGAACGAGCGCCGCTTCCTTGCCGCCGAGCTCAAGACCCTTGCCGCCGAGCTCGAGGAACTGACCAAGGCGGTCGAGCGGTCGAGCCCGGCGCACGTCGAGCCTGGCGAGTACAAGGCGCGCAACGTCGCCTAGGCTGCCTTACCGGTGATCTGCCGGTGCAGCGCCGGGTCGATATTGCCTCCTGAAAGAACGACAACCGTGTCTTGCTGCGGTTCGAGCTTGCCCGAGAGGAGCGCCGCGAGCGCAACGGAACCGCCCGGTTCCACGACGAGGTCGTGCTTTTCCCACGCGAAGCGGACCGCGGCAGCCGCTTCATCGTCCGTGACTGAGAGAGCTGTCGCCTTGCGGTCCTGAAGGATGCCGAAGGTGATGGGCGACACTCGAGGCGTCTGAAGGGCGTCGCAGAGGGTGTTCGGAGCGTCGGCTGGGACCGGCACGATCTCGCCGAGTTCCAGCGATCGAGCCATGTCGTCCCAGCCTGCGGGCTCGACGATCACGATCTCGGCATCGGGCACAGCAAGGGCGATCCCCGAGGCAAGACCACCGCCGCCGCACGGAATGACGATCCGCCGCGGTGAGCGTCCGAGCTGCTCGACGATCTCGAGCCCGGCAGTACCCTGCCCCGCGACGATTGCCGGATCGTCAAAGCTCGGGACGACTGTCGCGCCGCTCTCGCCGGCGATGCGCGCGGCAATCTCCTCGCGGCTCTCGGTGCGGCGGTCGTAGAAGACGATTTCGGCGCCTTCGCCGCGCGTGCCGTCGACCTTCACCTGCGGTGCGTCGGCCGGCATGACGATGATCGCGCGCATGCCGAGGCGCCGGGCGGCGATCGCCACGCCCCGCGCGTGGTTTCCGGACGAGAATGCAACGACGCCGCGCTCGCGTTCTTCCGGCGAGAGCTGCAGCAGGCGGTTCGTCGCTCCTCGGAGCTTGAAGGCGCCGCCGGTCTGAAGGCACTCGCATTTGAGCCACACCCGCTCGCCCGCGACCTCGCTCTCGATCAGCGGCGTTCGCTGAACCTCACTCGCGATCCGCTCCCCGGCGGCCACGACATCCTTGCGAGTTACCCGGACGACATCAGCTAAGTTGTTGATAATACAGTCCTTCCGATCAGCCGTTGCAAAATGATGACAGATGTTCCCGCCCCTCACGAAAGGCAGGGCAAAATGACTTTACAGGGGGGGTCCCCAACCATATATCGCGCCCCGCTGCCCCATGGGACTTCCAACCGCAAGGCAGCTTTTTGTCGAACTTTGCCGCGAGGCATTTGGAGGTCCCTTGAGTTGCACAAGCATCATCGCGCGCTGGGGCTAGCGTCCGCCCCGACCGGCAGCCGTACCGTTGCCGACATCGCCATGCTGCGACCGGTTGAGCCGGTCACGTTGCTGCGTCCGCACGCTGCGCGCCGCGCTGCCCGTTACTTCGCCGAGAAGTTCCCGGGCCGCTCGCTCTATGCGGTGAAGGCGAATCCCTCGCCGGACCTGCTGCGCATCCTGTGGGAAGCCGGCATCACGCACTATGACGTCGCCTCGATCGGCGAAGTGCGGTCCGTGCGCGGAACGCTTCCCGATGCGGTGCTGTGCTTCATGCACCCGGTGAAGGCCGAGGAAGCGATCGCCGAGGCGTATTTCGATCATGGCGTCCGCACCTTCAGCCTCGACACGATGGAAGAGCTGGACAAGATCGTCCGCGCGACGTCGACCGACGACGTTGCGGCGAGCGACCTCAATCTGCTCGTCCGCATCCGCGTCAGCTCGGAGCATGCGAAGCTCAGCCTCGCCTCGAAGTTCGGCGCCGACCCCCGCGACGTCAGCACGCTGCTGTTTGCAGCCCGCCAGGCTGCAGACGCGCTCGGAATCTGCTTCCACGTCGGTAGCCAGGCCATGACCCCGGCGGCCTATGCCGAGGCGATGGCACGCGTTCGCGAGGCGATCGTCGAGGCCGCGGTTACGGTCGATATCGTCGACGTCGGCGGAGGTTTCCCCTCCTGGTACCCGGGCATGGAGCCGCCGCCGCTCGAGACCTATTTCGCAGTCATCCACCAGGCGTTCGAGGCGCTGCCGATCAGCTACTCGGCCGAACTGTGGTGCGAGCCTGGCCGTGCGCTGTGTGCGGAGTACGCGAGCGTGCTCGTCCGGGTCGAAAAGCGCCGCGGCGACGAGCTCTACATCAACGACGGTGCCTATGGTGCGCTGTTCGACGCCGCGCACATCGGCTGGCGCTATCCGGTGCAGCTTGTCCGCGCCGAGGAGTCGCACGTTCGTCCAATGAGCTTCAGCTTCTACGGCCCGACCTGCGACGATCTCGACCGCATGGCCGGCCCCTTCGATCTGCCAGCTGACGTTCAGCCGGGGGACTATATCGAGGTCGGCATGCTGGGAGCTTATGGCTGCGCCATGCGTACCCAGTTCAACGGCTTCGGCGTAGTTCAGTCGGCGATCGTCGACGACGAGCCGATGGCGAGCCTCTACGGCGCCAGCGCGCCGGCACGTTCGAACGTGGTGAAGCTCTAAGACTTTCTCCCCTTCCGCTTCGGCGGGAGGGGAGCTAACCGCCCTAGCGGTTCATGGGGTGAGGCTGTCCCCCGTTTGAAACGACATGCCCTACCCTGATGCCGCTCCTTCCGGGCGCGGCGACGCTTTGGAGCATGAACATGACGACTGAAACCCTGATCAAGGTGCAGGACACCGACCGGATCAACGACACACGGAAGGCCGAGCTTCTCTCGACCCCGATCGAGCACATCGACATCACGAAGTTCGATGCGCGTCCGATCGTCGACGCGATGGGCAAGATGAGCTTCACCAGCCGCGACCTGTCGCGCGCGACGAACATCTACAACACGATGCTCGAGGACAAGGATTGCTCGATCATCCTCGTCGTCGCGGGCTCGACCTCGGCGGGCGGCTGCATGGACCTCTATGCGGAGCTGGTGAAGTCGAACATGGTCGACGCCATCGTCGCTACGGGTGCGTCGATCGTGGACATGGATTTCTTCGAAGCGCTTGGTCACAAGCACTACCAAGCGAATGAAATCCCTGACGATGACACGCTGCGCTCGCTCTACATCGACCGCATCTACGACACGTACATCGACGAAGAGCAGCTGCAGGATTGCGATCACACGATCGGCCAGATCGCCGACAGCCTGGAGCCGCGCCCCTACAGCAGCCGCGCCTTCATCCGCGAGATGGGCAAGTGGCTGAGCGAGGGTAACGCCAAGAAGCAGGGCAGCCTCGTCCAGCTCGCTTACGAGCATGACGTGCCGATCTTCTGCCCGGCGTTCGTCGACTCCTCGGCGGGCTTCGGGCTGGTGAAGCACCAGGTCGACGCCATGAAGCGTGGCGGCCACTACATGGTGCTCGACGCCATCGCGGACTTCCGCGAGCTGACCGACATCAAGATCAAGGCGGGCACGACGGGCCTGCTGATGATCGGCGGCGGCGTCCCGAAGAACTTCACGCAGGACACTGTCGTCTGCGCAGAGATCCTCGGTCACCACGACGTCGAAGTGCACAAATATGCGGTGCAGATCACCGTTGCGGACGTTCGCGACGGCGCCTGCTCCTCATCGACACTTCAGGAAGCGGCGAGCTGGGGCAAGGTTTCGACGGCGATGGAGCAGATGGTGTTCGCCGAGGCGACCTCGGTGCTGCCTCTGCTGGCGTCGGATGCGTGGCACCGCGGCGCATGGCGCAACCGCGAGAAGCGCCGCTTCGCGAAG
>DASVXN010000319.1:0-1574 GCA_036392635.1 Sphingomicrobium sp.
GAAGTCGCTCGCGCCGGCCTTGATCGCCTCGACCGCGATCGACACGCCGCCGTGTGCGGTGATGATGACGACCGCAGCGTCCGGATCGATCTGCATGACCTTGCCCAGGTAATCGAGACCTTCCCGGCCGTCGGTCTTCGCCCGCTCGAAATTGAGGTCCAGAAGGATGACGTCGGGGCTCTCGCTCTTGAGCAGCGGCAGGAGCTGCGCGGGCGAGTCGAGCGTCTCAACCCGTTCGAACATGTCCCGGAGCGCAAGGCGCGCGGCGAGCGCGATGTCGGGGTCATCGTCGACCACTACGGCGAGGTTGAACTGATCAGCCACGCTACTTCTGTAGCGCGACTGTCCATTAACGAACAGTGACAAAATGCTCCCGCCATTTGGCATGGGCCTTGCAGCGATAGCGGCATGACGGTTGATTTCAGATTGCCCATTTCAGTGCTTAGAGGGAAAGAGGCGTCGTGCGCCTCGTCCATTTCCGGACATGGACTGTTCGGAGGCGGACAATGAGCTTGGTCGAGCTGCGTCAGTCCGGCCGGTCGGAAGCCGTGAGCGGCGGCGCGATGGACAAGGTCGTCGTGCGCAAGCGCATCGATCGGCGCATCCTGATTGCCGGCGGTGCCGCCGCGGTGCTGCTCCTGATCCTGCTGTTCTGGCTATTCGCGCCCCGCGCGGATTCGATGACGGTCGCCCGCGACCGTCTGACGATCTCGCAAGCGCAATCCGGCACGTTCGAGGACTTCCTTCCCCTGCGCGCCCGCGTGACTCCGCTGGTCACCGTCTACCTCGACGCGGTGGAAGGCGGACAGGTCGAGAAGAAGCTCGTCGATGACGGCGCCCAGGTCGTCCAGGGCCAGCTGCTCGCGGTCCTTTCGAACGCGGAGCTGCAGCTCTCGACGCTCGAGAAGCAGGCGGAGGTCGAGCAGCAGCTCAATAACATGCGCAGCCAGGAGCTTGCGCTGGTCAACACGCGCAACTCGAACCTGCGCGACCTCAACCAGGCCGAGACCGACCTCGCCAAGGCACGCCGACAGTACGAGCTCTACAAGCCGCTCGCCGAAAAGGGCTTCGTTTCGCAGAAGCTGTTCAACGATGCCCGCGACGACTTCGCGTACCAGACGAGCCGGCTGCAGATCCTGAAGCGCAGCATAGCCCAAAATGAAGCGCTGCAGACGAGCCAGCTCAGCCAGCTACGTGCCGCGGCCTCTTCGCTGAACACCAGCATGGGCGTGGCGCGCAGCAGCCTCAACCAGCTCAACATCCGCGCACCGGTCACAGGCCAGCTCAGCGGCTTCGACATCCAGCTCGGCCAGTCGCTCCAGCAGGGCGAGCGCATCGGCCAGATCGACAGCGCCGGCGGCGACAAGCTCCAGGCGGACGTCGACGAATATTATCTCGGCCGCGTCGCCGTCGGGCAGACCGCGACCGCCGACATCGACGGCAAGACCTATCGGCTCAAGGTCGCAAAGGTCTATCCGCAGGTCCGCAACGGCGAGTTCCAGATCGACCTGCTGTTCATCGGCCCCGAGCCGACTTCGATGCAGCGCGGACAGACGATCCAGGCCAAACTGACG
>DASVXN010000320.1:0-2311 GCA_036392635.1 Sphingomicrobium sp.
CCTATCTAAGGCGCACGCGCGCCGGTCCGTTCGGCATCCAACAAGCCATTTCGCTGGACTTTCTGGAGGAAGCCGCTAAGGCGCGCCGACTGACGGAGACGGTACTGCCGCTGACCGCGGCGCTGGACGACATCCCGGCCCTCCCCGTCACAAGCCGCCAAGCCGAAATGCTCCGCCAAGGACAAAGGCTCGTCGGTTTCCCCGCAAAGCCGGGGCTTGGCCTGGCGACATCGGAGGGAACTCCGGTCGCGCTGGTCGAAGCCTCGGCCGACGGCCTCAAGGTCGTCAGGGGGTTCAACCTTTGAGAAGAATAGGAGTGAACCGATGTCGATTACCGCTGAGCGCAAGGAAGCGCTGATCAAGGAGCATGCGCAGGGCAAGGGCGACACTGGGTCGCCGGAAGTCCAGGTGGCCATCCTGACCGAGCGCATCAACAACCTGACGACCCACTTCAAGAGCCACGCGAAGGACAACCATTCGCGCCGCGGCCTCCTGATGCTGGTCAACAAGCGCCGCTCGCTGCTGGATTATCTGCGCCGCGAGGACGAAAGCCGCTACACCGACTTGATCGGGAAGCTGGGTCTCCGGAAGTAAAGTTCTTGAAGCGGCCCCCAGCGGGCCGCTTCGCATATGTTCAGTCCCGCAATTCGGCGGGGCGTCCATGGGGCTCATCGACGCCCCGAACCGCAGCAGGCCGGCTAGCCTGCAATTGCTGAACCGGCTGGCATCCGGCCGCCGGGACTGAAGGAACAAATATGTTCGATACGAAAACTGTTGAGATCGAGTGGGGCGGAAAGACCCTCAAGCTCGAAACGGGCCGCGTTGCCCGTCAGGCCGACGGCGCGGTGCTCGCGACCCTTGGCGAGACCGTCGTGCTGTGCGCCGTCACGGCCGCGAAGTCGGTGAAGCCCGGTCAGGACTTCTTCCCGCTGACGGTCCACTACCAGGAAAAATTCTCCGCTGCCGGCCGCATCCCCGGCGGCTTCTTCAAGCGTGAGCGCGGCGCGACCGAGAAGGAAACGCTGACGAGCCGCCTGATCGACCGCCCGATCCGCCCGCTGTTCCCGGACGGCTTCTACAACGAAGTCCTCGTCATCGCGCAGGTCCTCTCCTACGACGGCGAGAACGAGCCCGACATCCTGGCGATGGTCGCCGCTTCGGCCGCCCTCACCCTCTCGGGCGTCCCCTTCATGGGCCCGATCGGGGCCGCGCGCGTCGGCTTCAGCAATGAAGGCGAATACATCCTCAACCCGACCCAGGCGCAGGTTGCCGAGGGCCGTCTCGACCTAGTCGTCGCCGGCACCGAGGACGCCGTGATGATGGTCGAGTCCGAGGCGAAGGAGCTCTCCGAGGACGAGATGCTCAACGCCGTCATGTTCGCTCACCGCTCGATGCAGCCGGTAGTCGACGCGATCATCAAGCTTGCCGAAAAGGCGGCGAAGGATCCCTGGGAGCTCGCTCCCGCCGCCGACAAGGCGAGCATTAAGGGCAAGCTCAAGGACCTGATCGGCGGCGACGTCGAGGCTGCGTACCGCCTGACCAACAAGTCGGAGCGTTCCGCTGCGCTCAATGCTGCTCGCGCCAGGGCCGCCGAGGCCTTCGCCGAGAGCGATCCGCAGGAGCAGCTCGTCGCCGGCAAGCTGGTGAAGAGCCTCGAGGCCGACATCGTTCGTGGCGCCATCCTCAAGGAGGGCCGACGCATCGACGGCCGCGACACCAAGACGGTCCGTCCGATCGAAGCGATGGTGGGCTTCCTGCCGCGCACGCACGGCTCGGCGCTGTTCACGCGCGGCGAGACCCAGGCGATCGTGACCACGACGCTCGGCACCAAAGACGCCGAGCAGATGATCGACGGTCTGGAGGGCCTCTCCTACCAGCGCTTCATGCTGCACTATAACTTCCCGCCCTACTCGGTCGGCGAAGTCGGTCGCTTTGGTGCTCCGGGCCGTCGCGAAGTCGGTCACGGCAAGCTCGCCTGGCGGGCGCTTCACCCGATGCTGCCGACGATGGAGGAGTTCCCCTACACGATCCGCGTCCTCTCCGACATCACCGAGAGCAACGGCTCCTCATCAATGGCGACGGTGTGCGGCGGCAGCCTTGCAATGATGGACGCCGGCGTTCCGCTGAAGGCTCCGGTCGCGGGCATCGCCATGGGCCTCATCCTCGAAGGCAAGGACTTCGCGGTCATCAGCGACATTCTGGGCGACGAGGATCACCTCGGCGACATGGACTTCAAGGTCGCCGGCACCAGCAGCGGCATCACGACGATGCAGATGGACATCAAGGTCCGCGGCATCACCGAGGAGATCAT
>DASVXN010000321.1:0-5671 GCA_036392635.1 Sphingomicrobium sp.
TGACGCGCTGCTTCGGGCGCATGAGGATGAACGCCAGGACCAGCGCCACCACGATCACGATCACCCACCAATATTCGCGGATCAGGTCCATTCTTCTCTCACCAATTCCATTGCGAATTATAACGACGGCGAAGCTCCGCCACATAAGCAAGCAAAAGGCCGAATAGGAAGCCCAGCACGGCAACGCCCATGGCTTCGACGATCATCGGCACGCCGGCGGTGTTGGTCCAGGTCGAGCTTGAGACGCCCGGTATCTGGTTCATGAACTCTGCAAGGCCCCGCTGCTGGAAGTCGTCCGCGGGGCCGGACAGCACTACTCGGCGGGTCAGCGGGCCGTGGTGCAGATGGGCGCTGACCTGCGTCATCTCGTAATGGACCAGCGTCTGCTGGATGCCCCGTTGCACCACTGTTTCGAATCGGGCCGCCCCACCCAGCGGACCATGCCACAGTGCCGCCAGCGCGATTGCGACTGCTGCGCCCATCGCGAGTGCTCGGTTGCGCCTGGACCGGCGCCGGAAGCCGATCGAGCCGGCCAATCCGCCGACGACGAGGCCGGCGGCGAAGCACGGCCAGAAGTAGCTCCAGAAGGCGTTCATGTGTCTTCCCGGGCCAGTTCTCGCCAGCCGATGTCGCGCCGATGAAAACCATCGGCAAAGTCGATCTGGTCGACGGCGCGGTAGGCCCGAGCCCGCGCGTTGGCGAACGTCTCCGCGACGGCCGTCACTGCGAGGACGCGCCCGCCCTTCGCAAACAGCCCCTGTTCGCCGCGGCCGGTGCCGGCGTGGAAAACGGTCACGCCTTCGACCTGCTCGGCGGCTTCGAGCTCGCGGATGAGGCCACCGCTTGCCGGAGATCCCGGATAGCCGCGAGCAGCAACGATCACCGTCATCGCGTGCTTGGCCGAGAGTTGAGGCGGCTCGGTATCCGCCAGCCGTCCCGTGGCGACCGCTTTGAGGAGTTCGGCGAAGTCGCCTTCGATCAGCGGCATGATCGCTTCGCATTCCGGATCGCCGAAGCGGGCATTGTACTCGATCAGCTTGGGACCGTCGGCGGTAAGCATCAGTCCAGCATAAAGCACGCCGCTGAACGGCGTTCCGGCGGCGGCCATGGCGCGAGCCGTCGGAATGACGATCTCGTCCATCGCGCGCTGCTGCAGCTCGGTCGTCAGAACGGGAGCCGGAGCATAGGCGCCCATGCCGCCAGTGTTCGGGCCCGTGTCGCCCTCGCCGACGCGCTTGTGGTCCTGCGCGGATGCAAGGGCGACAGCGGTCTCGCCGTCGACCAGCGCGAACAGGCTGGCCTCCTCGCCCTCCAAGAATTCCTCGATAACAAGGGGGCCGTCGCCGGCAGCCTCGATCGCCGCTTCCGCCTCGGCTCTCGTCGTTGCAATGGTCACGCCCTTGCCGGCGGCGAGGCCGTCAGCCTTGATGACGACGGGCAGCGCAAAGCGGTGGAGCGCAGCATGCGCGTCTGCAACGCTGTCGGTGCGGATGTAGTCGGCGGTTGGGATGCCATGGGCGCGGCACAGGTCCTTGGTGAACCCCTTGCTTCCCTCGAGCTGGGCGGCGGCGGCACTCGGGCCGAACGCTGCGATGCCCGCGTCTCGCAGCGCGTCCGCGACGCCGGCGACCAACGGTGCTTCGGGGCCGATCACGACCAGGTCGATCGCCTCACGGCGCGCAAGCTCGACCACGGCATCGCCGCTGCACGGATCGATGGACACGCAATCGGCCCAGCGCGCGATCCCGGGATTTCCCGGCGCGGCCAAGAGCTTGTCACAGCTCGGCGATTGCCTAAGTCGCCAGGCCAGCGCATCCTCGCGACCGCCCGAGCCCAAGAGCAGGATATTCATGGATCTCCCCGACGACACGCGCAGCGGCCTGTTAGCGAAGGTCGCTCCCGGCGACAATTCGCCCGCGCAGACCGTGAGCGAGCTTTCGGGGGCGCTGAAGCGCACGATCGAGAATGCGTTCGGGCAGGTCCGAGTGCGCGGCGAGATCAGTGGCTTCAAGCGGCACTCGTCGGGCCACTGCTACTTCAGCCTCAAGGACGAGAATGCCTGCATGGACGCCGTAATCTGGCGGACCAGCGCGGGCGCTCTGGCGTTCCGGCCCGAGGATGGCGCCGAGGTGATCGCCACCGGCAAGCTCACGACCTATCCCGGGCGTTCCAAGTACCAGATCGTTGTCGAGCGCATGGAGTTGGCGGGTGAGGGGGCTCTCCTCGCGCTCCTCGAAAAGCGGCGGAAGGCGCTCGCCGCGGAGGGGCTGTTCGACGCCACGCGCAAGCGAAGGCTGCCGTTCCTTCCCCGAGTGATCGGCGTCGTGACCTCACCAACCGGCGCCGTGATCCGCGACATCCTCCACCGGCTCGAGGATCGCTGCCCGACGCGGGTGATCGTGTGGCCGGTGCCGGTGCAGGGCGAGGGGGCTTCGGCCAGGATCGCGGCAGCGATCCGCGCCTTTCCGACGCTCGAGCCCGTGCCCGACCTGCTGATCGTCGCGCGTGGCGGCGGGTCGATCGAGGACCTTTGGGCCTTCAACGAGGAAGAGGTCGTGCGTGCGGCCGCGGAGAGCCCGATCCCGCTGATCTCGGCCGTCGGGCACGAGACCGACACGACGCTCATCGATTTCGCGTCCGACCTCCGGGCGCCGACGCCAACCGCTGCGGCGGAGATCGCCGTGCCGGTGCGGACGGAATTGTTCGCGCAGCTTGGCGAGCTCCAGCATCGCGCGCAGCATTGTCTGTCCCGCCGGATCGAGCGGACACGCGAGCGTTTCGACCTGACCGTCTGCCGATGGCCGGAGCCGCAGGCGATCTTCGCGCCGATGGTTCAGCGACTCGACGACGTGGGGGAGCGGCTGCCCCGCTCGCTCGCGGCACGGGCGGGCAACGCGCGCGCGGACATGAACCTCGTCGCCGGGAGGTTGCGCCGCGAGCTCGTCGAGCAGCGGATCACGCGGCTGTCGGACAAGCTTGCAGCCGCATGGAAGATGGCGGAGCTCGTGCACCCGGAGCGGCCGCTGTCGAAAGGCTATGTGCGGGTCACTAGTCGCGACGGCCGGACCTTGACCCATTCGGCGGACGCCCGTGCTGCGGGCCGGCTTACCTTGCGGTTTGGAGATGGCGCGGTCGACGCGTCGGTGGACGGCGCGAATGCATCGCCGCCTCAACCGGTTGAGCCGAAGCGCCGCAAACCCTACATTCCTCCCCAGCCCGGACTCTTCGATCCGGCAGAGGAATAGCAGCATGTTGATGACGGGCAGCGGCAGGGCCGCTCGGGTTCACTATCTCGCCGGGACGTTCCGCCTGTTGAGCGACGGCGATCATGTCGTCTGCGCCGTGACCGGTGAGCGCATTCCTCTGCATGAGCTGAAGTACTGGAGCGTCGAGCGCCAGGAGCCTTATGTGGACGCCGAGGCGAGCCTCAAGGCCGAGCGGGCGGCGAAGGGCGCCTAGCCGACCCGCTTGCCGCGGACGCCGATCTGGCCGTTGATCCGCAGGAAATAATTGCCGAGCGCGCCGCGGATGATCTCGATTTTCTGCCCGGTGCGTGGCGGGTCGAATGAAACGCTGCTGTCCGTGGTCTCCCACACCGCGCCATTGTCGGCGATGACGATGCGGTAATAGCCGTTGTTCAATTGCCGCACCGACGTGATCGTCGAGTTCAGCTTGTTCTGCGTTTCGCTGGCGGTCGTATCGCCGGAGAAGAAGGGGATCTTCGGCATGCTGAAGCCGAAGAGCGAGTGCCTCACCTTCCGGACCTCGTTGCGGTCGACGATGCTGACCTCGCCCGAGTTGCTCGCCGTCACCAAAGCTCCGGCGGCCCTGTCGTAACAGGCGAGCCGCTGCGTGTTGTCGGCAATCTGGCGGCAGCGATCGATGGCCGCGACGAGCGGCGAGGGCGGAGCTGGCTTGTCCTTCCCCTCGGCCGGCACCGCCAACGCTGCCGCAGTTAGGACGACTAAGCTGCCGACGAAGAGGCGCTGCATGACTGATCCCCGCTCAAGATATGCGGGAATCGTGCGCAACTCGGGCGCGAAAGCAACCTGTGCCTCAAATGCAACATAGCCGACACGAACTGACCATGTCGCTCCCGGTCCGATTGATTCGGCATCACTTCTCCACCTAGGAACGGCAAATCAGCGTCGGCATGCCGGCGGGAAGTTTGCGGACTCGCGTGCCCGCAATCGAGAAGGGGAAGAGAATGTCCAAGAGCACTTTCAAGGGGTCGCTGCTTGCGACCACGATGATTGCGGGCGTGACGCTTGCGTCGCCTGCTTTCGCGCAGAACCCGCCGCAGCCGCCGGCGCCGGTTACGCCGACCAACACGCAGGGCGTCACTCCGCCCGCCGCTCCGAGCGACCAGACTCCGCCCGCAGGCGTGCAGTCGAACGAGTCGGCAGCTCCGGCCGAGCCCACCGCCGCTCAAGAAATCGTCATCACCGGTACGTTGATCCGCAACCCGAACCTGGTTGCGTCCGCTCCGGTCACCGTTCTTGGCCATGACGAAGTCCAGCTTCGCCAGACCAACACCGCCGAAGAAATCCTGCGCACCATCCCGGGTGCCGCGGCGAGCATCGGCGCCCAGGTCAACAACGGCAACGGCGGTTCGTCCTACGTCAACCTCCGCAGCCTTGGCACCAACCGCAACATCGTCCTCCTGGACGGCGTGCGCATCGTCCCGGTCGACCTTTCCGGCCGCGTCGACTTGAACAACATCCCGCTGGCGCTGATCGATCGCGTCGACGTCCTTACGGGCGGCGCTTCGTCGACCTACGGCGCGGACGCCGTCGCCGGCGTCATCAACTTCATCACGCGCAGCGACTTCTCGGGCATGGAGCTTTCCGTCTCCGACCAGATCACGCAGCGTGGTGACGGTAACTACGTCCGCGGCGACCTCACGCTCGGCGCGAACTTCGACGACAATCGCGGTAACGCGGTGATCAGCCTCGGCTATCAGGAGTCGGATCCGGTCTACCAGGGCGGCGACCGTCCGTGGTCGAACCTCGCTCTCGACTCGAGCGATCCGGGCAACCTCGCGGGCGCCGGTTCGTCGACCACGACCCCGACCGCGTTCGACCTCGGCGCAGGCATCACCCGTCGGCAGGTCAACCCGACTGGGACCGACATCGTGCCGTTCTACGCGCCGTTCAACTTCAGCCCGTACAACGTCTTCCAGGTGCCGTTTAAGCGGTACAACATGTTCGGGTCGGCCCACTACGACATCACGGACCACCTGACGGTCTACGGTCGTGGCATGTACAACAACAACACGATCGACACGATCATCGCGCCGTCCGGCGTGTTCGGTTCGACCGTGAACATTCCGATCAACAACCCGTTCCTGACTGCCGCGCAGCGCACCTTCCTCTGCGCGAACGGCGACTTCAACGCCGCCGTTGCGGGACGTCAGACGATCACGGCCGCCGAATGCGCCGCTGCTGCTAACCCGGCACTGCGTCCGGGGGATGCGGCGTACCGCGCTGTTCGCACGGGTGTTCGTCGGCGTACCCCGGAAGTCGGCCCCCGTATCAGCGACTACAACACGCAGATGTTCGACTTCCGCGCTGGTGTTCGTGGCGACATCACCGACAAGATCGGCTTCGACGTCTACGGTTCGCGCGGCCAGAGCGACAAGTTCCAGGCGATCCAGAACTACGTTCTGCTC
>DASVXN010000322.1:0-3552 GCA_036392635.1 Sphingomicrobium sp.
GCGCACCGACGCGACCCTCAAGAAGGTTGCAGGTCGCCTGCTGAAGGTCGACGGCGTTTCCCAGGCGGTGATGTTCGCGGGGTACGACGGCGCGTCGGGGACGCAGGCTTCGAATGCGGGGGCCAGTTACGTGACCTTTAAGCCCTACGGCTGGCGCGCGAAGCACGGCCGCAGCGAGCAGGCGATCGAGGCCGACATGCGCAAGGCCATTGCGGACATTGACGAGGCCAACGTCTTCATCGTCTCGCCGCCGGTGATCCAGGGCCTCGGCTCGGGCGGCTTCCGGATGATCATCCAGGATCGCGCCGACAATGGCTTCAATGCGATGCAGGGAGCGGCGTTCGCCTTCATGGGTGAGGCAGCCAAGACCAAGCAGCTCGCCAACACCTTCACTTTGTTCAACACCTCGACGCCGCGCGTTTACGCCGACATCGACCGCACCAAGGCGGAGATGCTCGGCGTCTCGCCGGACCGCGTGAACAGCGCATTGCAGGTCTATCTCGGCTCGGCCTACGTCAACGACTTCAACCTGCTCGGCCGCACCTATCGCGTGACCGCCCAGGCCGACGCCCGCTTCCGCGACAACGTGGCCGACATAGCGCGGTTACAAACGCGATCGGACAGCGGTGCAATGGTGCCGCTCGGCTCCGTAGCGACGTTCCAGGACCGGACCGGACCCTATCGTGTCACCCGCTACAACCTGTTCCCCGCCGTCGAGATGGATGGCCAGCCGGCGCCCGGCTACTCGACCGGCCAGGGCATCGCTGCGATGGAGCAGATTGCCTCGCACCTGCCGCCCGGGTTCAAGACCGAGTGGACGGACATCGCCTTCCAGCAGAAGGCGGCCGGCAACACTGCGGGCATCGTCTTCGGGCTGGCGGTGGTGTTCGTCTTCCTCGTGCTGGCGGCGCAGTTCGAGAGCCTGACCCTGCCGCTCGCGGTCATACTCATCGTGCCGATGACCCTGCTGGCGGCCATGGTCGGCGTGAACATGCGCGGCATGGACAACAATGTCCTGACGCAGATCGGCCTCATCGTGCTCGTCGCCCTGGCAGCCAAGAACGCGATCCTGATCGTCGAGTTCGCCAAGCAGGCGGAGGACCGAGGCGCGTCGATCCTCGAAGCGGCGGTCGAGGCCGCGCGCATCCGCTTGCGGCCAATCCTGATGACCAGCTTCGCGTTCATCCTCGGCACGTTGCCGCTGGTCACCTCGACCGGCGCTGGCGCGGAACTTCGGCAGGCGCTCGGCACCGCGGTGTTCTTCGGGATGATCGGCGTCACCGCTTTCGGCCTGATCTTCACGCCCACCTTCTACGTCGTCAGCCGCACGACTGCCGAACTGTTTGCCCAGCGTCGTCGCCGCAGCGGCGGCTCCAGCCCGGCCCTGGTGCCGGCAGAATGAGACTGCACATGCGAATTCTGAAATTCCTGATTGCCGGCGCTAGCTCCCTCGCGCTGGCTGCCTGCGCCACGACTGGTCCCTCCCTCTCTCCTCCCCAGGTCCCAGCCGCGGCGCAGGCTTCGTTTGTCGAAGCGAACTCGGCCGGCGTTATCGAAGCCGCCCCACGTGATGATTGGTGGCGGCTGTACAACGATCCGGTGCTGGACGGCCTCGTCCAGCAGGCGCTCACGGCCAACAAGGACATCGCCGTCGCAATGGCCAACCTCGACGTCGCTCGCGCCTCGCTCCGCGCCGCGCATGGCGAACGCCTGCCGCAGACCGATGTCAGTGGCGGCGCGCAATATGGGCGCCCCTCGGGTCTCGAACGTGCGCCTGGACAGCACGCGGACTGGGCACTCTCCGGAGGGCTGAACCTTGCCTACGAGGTCGATCTGTTCGGACGCGTTCGCAAGAGCATCCAGGCGGCGCGCGCCGACGTGAATGCCGCCGAAGCGGACCGTGACGCCGTCCGCGTCGAGGTGGCTGCTGAAACGGCGCGCGCTTATGCCGACATCCTTTCCAGCAACCGTGAGCTGGACGTGGCGCGACGGACCGTGGCCCTGCTAGACCAGAGCGTTACCCTTTCTCGAAAAAGGTTCGAGGCGGGCCGAACGAGCGGGCTCGACGTCGCCCGGATCACGGCTCTCCGTGATCAGCAGCGCGCACGCATTCCGGACTTCCAGGCGCAGCTGGACTCCGCGACTTTCCGGCTTGCGACCCTGACCGGCCGACCGCCGGCCGAACGGCCGGTCACCGGCGGCAGCGGTGTGGCGCTCTCACTGACGCAGCCGATCCCGATCGGCGATGGCCGCATGCTGCTCGCGCGCCGTCCTGATGTCCGCGCTGCGGAGCGACGGCTCGCCGCCGCCAGCGCTCGCGTCGGGGTGGCGACGGCCGACCTCTACCCCAAGATCACCCTTGGCGGCTCACTTGCGGCCAGCGCGTCGAGCCTCGCGAGCCTGTTCACCGGCGGGGCTCTGGGCCTCATCGCCGGGCCGCTGCTTAGCTGGTCCTTTCCGAACCAAGAGGCGGCGCGGGCTCGTGTCGCCGGGTCCGAGGCGCAGAGCCGGGCGGAGCTGGCCCGCTTCGACAAAACGGTGCTGACGGCTCTACAGGAGACCGAAACCGCGCTGTCCCGCTACGGCAACCAGATCCGGCGGCGGGCGGCGCTTCAGTCAGCAGCCGACCAGGCCGAGCGCGCCGCGCGCATCACCCGCGCGCAGCTTAGGGAGGGGCGGGCGGACAGCCTGGCGGTGCTCGACGCGGAGCGGACGCTCGCTCAGGCGGAGGCCGACCTTGCCGAAGCGGATGCGCAGCTCACCGATGCGCAGGTCGATGTGTTCAAGGCCTTGGGCGGAGGCTGGCAGACGGTGCCGGCGTAAGTTGTCGCCCCTTCGCTGCGCTACGGGCGCTCCAATAAATAACCATCCCCCGGATGGTCATTCATTGGAGCGGGTGAAGGGAATCGAACCCTCGTCGTAAGCTTGGAAGGCTTCTGCTCTACCATTGAGCTACACCCGCTCGCCGGGTCGCAATGCCATCCGGATGAGCGGCGCGTCAACCGAGCAGCGCGGTTGACTGGCCGCAAGCCTCTGCCCTACCAACCGACTCGCATGACGAACCTGGATGCCAGCACTGCCTGCTCGACTGCCCGCCTTTGGTGGTGGCGCGGATCGAGCCTTGCGGCGCGATGGCGCGACTGATCGACTAGCCAACCGATCATCGACTGCCCGCCCGCCAACCGGCGGGCTTTTTTGTTTCCAGGTGACTTTCCATGAGCCAAGTTCTGACATTCCCGATCGATGCTACGGCGGCGCAGGCGCACGATCCGAGCAAGCCGGTCCCTAATCCGCTCCCCAAGCTCCTGTCCGGCGAAGATCTGCCGATCGAGGACTCGGCGCATCTCTTTGAACGGCTAGTGCTTGGGAAGCTCGAGCCCGCGGAGATCGCCGGCATGCTGATCGCCCTGCGAATGAAAGGCGAGACGCCGGAGGAAATGATCGGAGCCGCGACCGCGCTTAGCGCTGCCGCGCTACCGTTCGAGCGGCCCGACTATCTCTATGCCGACTGCTGCGGCACTGGTGGTGATGGGTCAGGGTTGATCAATGTCT
>DASVXN010000323.1:0-2290 GCA_036392635.1 Sphingomicrobium sp.
TCTCTCGCCCGACGTAATCCCCGGGTACAATCTCTACCTGTCGTTTACAGGGGGCCCGACGCTTCGCCGTATCGAGCGCGACTATGGCTCACCGATGGCGCGCGCGCTTTATTGCTCCGTCGACCCGGAAGCTTATCCCGCACTCGACGTCGCCAAGAAGTGGGACCTGACGTATCTCGGCACGTACAGCGACGATCGCCAGCCAACGCTTGAGAAGCTGCTGATTGAACCTGCGCGCCGACTGCCGCACCTGAAGTTCTGCGTTGCCGGTCCGCAATATCCCGACAGCATTGAATGGCCCGCCAATGTCGAGCGGATCGACCACCTGCCCCCTTCGCAACACCCTGAGTTTTACGCAGCGTCGCGCTACACGCTGAACGTCACGCGCGCCGACATGATCGAAGCAGGCTGGTCGCCATCGGTTCGGCTGTTCGAAGCCGCCTCCTGCGCGACACCGGTGATCTCGGACGAGTGGGACGGAATCGGGAGCCTGTTTGAGCCTGGGCGCGAAATCCTGCTTGCAGACACCAGCGACCAGGTCGTGCAATGGCTGTCCTCACGCGAGGACGCAGCGGAGATCGGCCGCGCCGCGCGCGAGCGGATCATGGCGGCGCATACGGCTGCGCACCGGGCCGCGGAGCTCGAGCAACATATCCAGGAGGCCGCAACCGCAGGGACTGCCGCGGCCAGTGTAGGGGAACGTGGAGTGAAGCGTCGCGAGCAGAAGATTGCGCTTGTCACAGGTGGTGCGGGCTTCATCGGATCGAACCTCTGCGACCGGCTGATCGGCGAGGGGGCGCATGTCGTGTGCCTCGACAATCTCCAGACGGGTCGCGCTGACAATCTCGCGCACCTCGAGGGCAATCCGCGCTTCGAGTTCGTGGAGCATGACGTGATCGACAGCCTGCCGCAGTGGCTGCGCGGCGGACGCATCAAGTTCACGCACATCTATCATCTCGCATGCGCCGCTTCGCCGCCGCACTACCAGGCGGACCCAGAGCATACGATGCTCACGAACGTGCTCGGCACGCGCAACCTGCTGCGGCTCGCCGAGGAAACCGGCGCAAGGTTGCTGCTGACGTCGACCAGCGAGGTGTACGGCGACCCCGAGGTTCACCCGCAGACCGAGGATTATCGCGGCTGGGTGAGCTGCACGGGGCCGCGCGCCTGTTACGACGAGGGCAAGCGCGCGGCGGAGACGCTCGCGTTCGACTTCCTCCGTGCGCATCGCGCGGATGTGCGTGTCGCGCGGATCTTCAACACGTATGGGCCGCGCATGCGCTGCGACGACGGGCGCGTGGTTTCCAACGTCGTATGCCAGGCGCTCTCGGGCGAGGATATTACCGTCTACGGCGACGGCTCGCAGACACGGAGCTTCTGCTACGTCGATGACATGATCGAGGGTCTGACGCGGCTCATGGACAGCGAGCGCGCGGTCGGGTTCCCCGTGAATCTCGGCAATCCCAACGAGCTGACCGTGCGCCAGCTCATTGATCTGGTGATCGCAATGACCGGTAGTGGATCGCGAGTCGTGAACCGTCCGTTGCCCGTTGACGATCCGCGCCGCCGCAAGCCGAACATCGACCGCGCCATCGAGCTGCTCGACTGGCAGCCCGCCGTTGCTCTCGAGCAGGGGCTCGAAGCGACGATCTCCTGGTTCGAGGACGAGACGAACCGGATCGCGCGACCGATGTATGTCGACGCGCCGGCGATCGCGACCGCCGCCGAATAAACGAAAGAACCGATGACTGAGCAGACCATGCGCGCCGCAGTGCTGACCGGCGCAGGTAAGTTGATGATCCAGGATGTGCCGCTTCCGGAGCCTGGACCCGGGCAGGTGCGCGTGAAGCTGGAGGGCTGCGGCGTGTGTGCGTCGAACCTAACGCCCTGGGCCGGGCCCGAGTGGATGCAGTTCCCCACGGAACCCGGCGCGCTCGGGCACGAGGGCTGGGGTGTCGTGGATGCTGCGGGGGAGGGCGTCAGTGAGTTCGCGGCCGGCGACCGCATCGGCTTCCTGAGCGGCAAGGCTTACGCACAGTACGACTTGGCCGATGTCTCCCAAGCCGTGAAGCTGCCCGAAGCGCTCAAGGATCTAGACTTGCCGCTCGAGCCGTTCGGCTGCGCATTCAACATCTTTCGCCGCAGCGACATTCAGGCCGGGCAGACCGTTGCCATAATCGGCGTCGGCTTCCTCGGTGCTATCCTGGTCAGGCTGGCGGCCAATGCCGGTGCCCGCGTCATCGCCATCTCACGCCGGGAAGAGTCGCTGGAGCTCGCGCGCAAGATGGGC
>DASVXN010000324.1:0-6917 GCA_036392635.1 Sphingomicrobium sp.
GCCTCAAGCGACACCAGAACACCGAGAGCACCCTGCCGGTCGGTCATGTTGTCCGCCGCGTCGAATTGCGCCTTGGCAAGCCCTGCTGCCCGGGCCTGGTCTGCAGCCCCGATGAGCCCCAAGGACACGGTGCGCAGCCTCCGGATGCCCTTGGCGTTCGGCGAGAGGTCGTTCCCCGCCGCGCCGCCCAGCTGATGCGCGGCGAGCAGGTCGTCGCGCAGAGCCGAGCCGATCCGCTGCCGAAGCGTCTCGCGCGCGGCATGTATGGAGTCGGGATCGACCACGTCCATGCGATCGGCGATGACGCTCTCGCTCGGAAGCAGGATCGCCTCGCCCTTGAACGCCGGATCGAGCGCGTTGGAGCGGAGCGTCGCGCCGAAAGCCCGGATCACCGGCTCGGCATCGACCGCCTCGCCCCGAGCGCCGGCGGTCAGCGCCGACATCATCAACTCCTGCATCGCCTCGTAGCGCGCGAACGGGTCCGTGTCGGATTGCGCCAGCCGCTCAAGCTCGCCCGGGCGACGCTCGGCGCTGACGATCACCGGCGCCGAGAAGTTGCGGTTGAGCGACAGCAGCGGCGTTTCGGTGACGTTCTCGAAGGTGAAGCTCTGTTGAGGCTGATCGAGGATGATCAGCTGCTCGGGGCAGATCTCCGCGCCGCTATCCTCCCCGACGATCGCGGTTCTCAGCGGAATCGGCATCGGCTGCTTGACCGGCTGACCGGGCGTCGGCTCCTCATGCTGCTCGAGGTGCAGGATGGCGCGCTTCGCCTCGGGATCATGCTCGAGCCGCGCGTGCACCTTGGGGGTGCCCGCCTGGCTGTACCAGATCTTGAACGGCGTCAGGTCGACCCCGCTCCCGTCCTCGAGCGCCTTGACGAAATCGTCGCAGGTCGCCGCCTCGCCGTCGTGCCGTTCGAAGTAGAGGTCGGTGCCTTTGCGGAACTTCTCCGGTCCCAGCACCGTGTGGAACATGCGGATCAGCTCGGCGCCCTTGTTGTACACCGTCGCCGTGTAGAAGTTCGAAATCTCGATATAGCTGTCCGGGCGCACCGGGTGCGCAAGTGGCCCCTGGTCCTCCGGGAACTGCGCAGCGCGAAGCACCCGCACATCCTCGATCCGCTTCACCGCCGGGCTGCCCATGTCCGCGCCGAAGCCCTGGTCGCGGAACACCGTAAAACCTTCCTTGAGGCTCAGCTGGAACCAGTCGCGGCAGGTCACCCGGTCGCCCGACCAATTATGGAAATACTCATGGGCGACGACCCGAGCGATATTGTCGAAGTCGGCGTCCGTCGCGGTCTCCTGGTCGGCGAGGACGTACGCCGAGTTGAAGATGTTGAGGCTCTTGTTCTCCATCGCCCCCATGTTGAAGTCGGACACGGCGACGATGCTGAACTGGTCGAGGTCGTACTCGCGGCCGTAGACCTCCTCGTCCCACTTCATGGATGCCTTGAGGCTCTCCATCGCGTGGCTCGTCTTCGGCAGGTCCGCCTCGCGAACCCAGATGAACAGGTCGACCTTGCGCCCGCTCATGGTCGTGAAGCGGTCCCGATTGGCCTTGAGGTCACCGGCGACGAGCGCGAAGAGGTAGCAGGGCTTGGGGAAGGGGTCCTCCCACTCCGCCCAGTGATGCCCGTTCTCGCTCTCCCCGGCAGCCACCCGGTTGCCGTTCGACAGCAGGATCGGGAACGCTTTCGCATCGCCCTCCATGCGGATCCTGTACCTGGACAGCACATCCGGCCGGTCGGGGAAGAAGGTGATCCGCCGGAACCCCTCCGCCTCGCATTGCGTGCAGAGCATCCCGTTCGAGGCATAGAGCCCCATCAGCTTCGTGTTGGCGGCGGGGTTGATCTCGTTCTCGATGCCGATCTCGTGCCGGTCACCCGGTAGGTCGAGCAGGAGGTCGCCGCCATCCATCCTCCAGTCGCTTGCCTTCTCGCCATCGATCCAGACGCCCGCCGGCGTAAGTCCGTCACCGTTGAGGCGGAGGATGCGCGTAGCGTCGGCGGCGGGATTGCGCTCGACGACGAGCTTCGCCTGCACCCTCGTCGCCTCGATGCCCAGCGTGAACTTCAAATCGATCTGAGGCACCAGCCAGTCTGGCGGCCTGTAGTCCTCGCGGCGGATGGTGACGTGGGTGGGCGAGGGCGGTGCTTCCGGCGCGACCTGGGCGTCGGGGGTGGTGCGGACGTCGAGCATTCCCCGGACTTAGGCTGGCGCAGTTGGCCGAACAACCCGCCTGACCCGATGACTCGTGCCGCAAACAGGCGTAGGCGGGCGCCGTGCCGTGAACCCACGGCACCAGCGCGCGTTCACCCGGCATCCCACAAGGAGAAGGTCATGAGCGGCTTGGACGGCATTCGCGAGCATATGGAAGTCATCGGCGCGGACGGCGTGCATCTCGGCACCGTCGACCGCGTGGAAGGCAACCGCATCAAGATGATCCGCGCCGACAGCGGCGTGGGGCACGAGCAGCACCATCATTACATCCCGAGCGGGTTGATCGCCGAGGTCGAAGGCGACCGGGTTCGCCTGACTGCTCGCGGCGATGTCGTCGCCGACCTGTTCGAGCAGGAAGAAAGCGGCGACGCCATCGGCTAGTTGCGATCGGGCTTGACCCGGTCTCGGCCTTCCCGTTCAACGGCAACTGCCGAACGGGGAGGGACCATGAAGCGCGTGATGAGTATCCTGATTGGCAGCACGGCGTTGCTCGCCGGCTGCGGCCAGTCGTCCGACAATGGTGCCGCGAACGAAGCCGCGGCCAATGCTGCCCAACCTGCCAAGAAGCCTGCTTATTGTTTCTTTAAGCCCGAGGAGATGAAGGGCTGGGCCGCCGCGCGCGACAAGGACGGCAACATCACCGTGAAGGGCAAGGCGCACGTGAAGGACCCGCGCTACAAGCCGGTGTTCGGAGAGCCGGTGACAGGCGCGGACGGAGTCACACTGTCGCCCACGATCAGCCAGAACGATACCGGTTACGCGACCCCCGACAATTGGTGGGACGTCACCACGACAGTACCGAACAGCGCTTCTGTCGGCAGGGTCCAGGTCACATGCGGCGGCAAGACGGTCGCCGACTTGCAGGTGCCGGCGAAAAGCTGATCGGCGCAAGGCCGCACCGTCTCGCCGAATGGCCCGAAGGACCGTATTCCGGGTTATTGCAATCGCCTGAGTCGAGGCGCACCTAGCCCGTGTGAAAGAGAAGCAGCGCGTCGCGATTCCCCCGCCGCCGCGGGCGTGGACCAAAGCTGAAGACTATATCGGTGCGTTGGCGCGCAAGCGGAGCTTCCGGCGGTCGACACGCGAGCGGATTCGGACCACTCCCGAACGTCCAACACTGCTGCTTTCGACCGTTCCCTTCCTCGCGCTTATCGCCCTGCTCGCCGTCCTCGCGATCGCGATCATGGTCGTCGCGTTCCCGGGAGCCCAGCCGCAGCACAAGCCGCAGCAGGTCGCAGCTCACGAACAGGGCGTTGCGCAGCGTGGCTGGTTCCAGGAAGCGCAGAAGGAAATGCACTAGCACCAGCGGTTGCGCTGGACAGTCTGAGCACGCATGAGCCTGCCATGGCGGCTCCGCTCGTTCCGCACGTCTCCGACGCGCTTGTGCTGCTAGACTTCTTCGGCATCGCCGTGTTCGCCATTTCGGGGGCGCTGGTCGCCGCTGAACGCCGCCTGGACCTAGTTACCTTCGTCTTCTTCGCAGTGGTCACCGGCGTCGGTGGCGGCACCGTTCGCGACCTCCTGATCGGCGCTCCCGTCTTCTGGGTCCGAACCAATGCGACCTTGCTGATCTGCATGGGTGCCGCGCTCGCGACCTGGATGATCGGCGCTCGCTGGAGTGCGGCGCGAGCGCTGTTGTGGTTCGATGCCGCCGGGCTCGCCGCCTATTCGGCCTACGGAGCCGCAAAGGCATTAGGCTACGGCGTCGCACCTGTGCCGGCCTTTGTGATGGGCGTGCTCACCGCCTGTGCAGGGGGAATCATTCGGGACGTTCTCGCGCGCGAACCGTCCGTCCTCCTCCGCCACGAGATATATATCACCGCCGCTGCCTTCAGTTCGGGCCTGTTCGTCGCCCTCAGCCTTGTAGGCCTGTCCTTATGGCCGGCGGCGCTCACGGCGATCGCCGCCGGCTTCGCACTGCGTGCCGCTGCGATCGCTCGCGGATGGTCGCTTCCTGCATACAGGGATTGATGCACTGCAGCATAGGTTGCAGAGTCCGCTGATGGACTCCGACTTCTACCGCATCCAGCGGCTGCCGCCCTACGTCTTCGCCGAAGTGAATGCGATGAAGGCCGCGGCCCGGCGGCGGAACGAGGACATCGTCGACCTCGGGATGGGCAATCCCGACAGCGCCCCGCCGCCGCACGTCATCGAAAAGCTTTGCGAGGTTGCGCACAAGCCGAACGCCCACGGCTATTCGGCAAGCCGCGGTATCCCCGGACTCCGCAAAGCCCAAGCCGCTTATTACGAGCGGCGGTTCGGCGTCACTTTGGACCCGGACACCGAGGTCATCGTCACCCTCGGCTCGAAGGAGGGTCTAGCGAACCTCGCGGAGGCGATCACGGCGCCGGGCGACGTAGTGCTCGCGCCGAACCCGTCCTACCCGATCCACACCTTCGGCTTCATCATCGCCGGCGCGGCGATCCGCTCGATCCCGGCGGCGCCCGGCGAGGAGTTCTTCGAGCGGCTAACCAATGCCATGCGCTATACGGTCCCGCGGCCGAAGGTGCTGGTGGTCGGCTATCCGTCAAACCCCACCGCCTACGTTGCCGACCTGCCGTTCTACGAGCGGCTGGTCGCCTTCGCACGCGAGCATGAACTGATCGTCATCTCCGACCTCGCCTATGCCGAGATCTACTTCGGCGACACGCCGACGCCGTCGATCCTCCAGGTCGAAGGCGCGCGGGACGTGGCGGTCGAGTTCACTTCCATGTCGAAGACCTATTCCATGGCGGGCTGGCGCATTGGCTTCGCGGTCGGCAACCGCCGGCTGATCGAGGCCCTAGCGCGCGTGAAGTCCTACCTCGACTATGGCGCCTTCACGCCCGTGCAGGCCGCAGCGGTCGCCGCCATCAACGGCCCGCAGGACGTGATCGCCGCCAATCGCGCGCTCTACAAGAAGCGCCGCGACGTATTGGTCGAAAGCTTCGGCCGCGCCGGATGGCCGATCCCCGTGCCGCAAGCGAGCATGTTCGCCTGGGCGCCGATCCCCGAACGCTTCCACAACCTCGGCTCCGTCGAATTCTCAAAACGTCTGCTGACCGAAGCTCATGTCGCCGTCGCGCCCGGGGCCGGCTTCGGTGAGGAAGGCGAAGGCTTCGTCCGCATCGCGCTGGTCGAGAACGAGCAGCGGCTCCGCCAGGCGGCGCGCGGGATCAAGAAGATGCTGACCGCCTGAGATGTCCTCCCGCGATCCTCTGATCGCGAGCGGCGGCATCCTGATCACCATGCACCAGCTGAGCCAGGGCGGCGGCGACAGGATCGCGGTCACGCTGGCGAGCGGCTTCGCGGCAAGAGGCATTCGGACCCGCATCGCCCTGATAAGCGAGGGTGGGGACGGCGAGGAGGCGCTTCGATCGCTGCTCCACCCCGACGTTGCGGTCGCCGTGCGAGGGAAAGCGCTCAGCAGCCCCTTCGCCAAGGTGCGCGAGCGCCGTCGGGGCATCAGCTTCATCCGACAGCAGATCGAGGCCATGAAACCGGCGATCATGCTCGCCGCGACCGACAACGTGGCGCTCGCGACCACGCTCGCCTGCCGCCGCGCCGTGGTTTCGCCGCTGCTGGTGCAGAAGCTCACCAACCGGCTGTTCCGCCCCAAGCTCGGCGCCTTCAGGCGCATCTACCGCGGGAACCTGTTCCGCTTCATCTTCCGCAACGTCGATCAGGTAATCGTGCTCACCGACAGCGAGCGGACCGATCTTCTGCGCCACTACCCCGAGATGGAAGATCGGGTTCGCACCTTGCCGAACCCACACCTGTCGGAGGACATGTTCGCCGCTGCACAACCGCGACGGCAAGGGCCGCCGCACCTGCTGACTGCCGGCCGGATGGTGCGCCAGAAGCGCTACGACGTCTTGCTCGAGGCGCTCGCGAAGAGCTGTCACCAGACTGCACGGCTCACGATCTTCGGTGACGGGCCGCTGCGCCGCGATCTCGAGCGGCAGGCGCACGCCCTCGGCATTGCCGAGCGTGTGGACATGCCGGGCTTCGTTCCGGACATCATGCCGGCGATCCGGAACTCCGACCTCGTCGTGCTCTCGTCCGACTACGAGGGACTGCCCGGAGTGCTCATCCGGGCGCTCGCCTGCAACGTCCCGGTGGTGACGACCGACAGCTTCTTCGCGGCTGGCGAGATGCTTGCTGCGAGCACGTCCTGCGCTGTCGTGCCGACCGGCGACGCCGCGGCGTTGGCAGAGGCCATCGACAGCTGCCTCGACGCGCCAGGCTCCGAGAACCTTCAGAAGATCGTCGAACCTTACCGCATCGAAACTGCCATCGAAGCCTACACGACCGCGCTCAGCCAGCTGCTCCAGCAACAGCGCGGACACGCACCGGCGTGACCGCCGCGCAGATCCTTGCCCGCCGCGGTGGCATCCTGCTGGTCATGAACTCGCTCGGTCGCGGCGGCGGAGACCGCGTCGGCATGCTTCTCGCCAACGGCTTCGCACGCGCGGGCATTCCGACGCGCATCGCGCTGATGAGGGACGGAGGCGATCCCGCCGATCCGCTCGATCCCCGCGTGAGCCTCGCCGCTGCCGGCCCGCCGATGGGTTTTCGCTGGTCAGGCGAGCGGCCCCGCCTGGGCCATCAGCATCTTCATCCGCCAACAAATCGACGCGTTCCGGCCAGCAGTCGTGCTCGCCGCGAGCGACAACATGGGCCTGGTCACCGCGCTCAGCCGGCGCCAGCGAGATGCGC
>DASVXN010000325.1:0-2832 GCA_036392635.1 Sphingomicrobium sp.
CGGCTTCCGGCTCGCGCGATCAACCACGACGTGCACGAACTCACCTTCGGCGGCAGCGCTGGTCTCGCCGGTGCCGAATACGCCGATCCGATAGCGGATACTCGATCGTCCAAGCTGCGCGACGGCGAGGCCTACCTCGACATCCTGCGGGAAAGCCAGCGGAGCGAAATAATCGCAGCGCGTACTCACCACCAGGGCGATCGGGTCGCCGCGCTTGATGTCGAGCATGCCCTGCTCGACGAGCCAGGCATTCACCGCGCTGTCGAACCATTGATAGAAGATCGTATTGTTGACGTGCCCGTAAGCGTCATTGTCGGCCCACCTCGTCGTGAGCCGCCGCCAAACTTTGAAATCGGATCGTACCGCCGGCTCCTCCCGGCTCACCAGGCAGCCTCATAAAGCCGCTGAGCGTCGGCCTCGCTGATATCGCACGGATTGTTCACCAGCAGGCGCATCTGCTTCATCGCTTCTCTCGCAAGCACCGGCGCCTCATCGAAGCTGATGCCATGATCGCGCAGGCGGAGCGAAAGACCGCTCCTTGTGGCGAGCTCGTCGAGCCGCTCGATCAGCAGGGCCGCTCGCGCCTGGCTGCCCTGGCCGGCACAGTCCGGCTCGATGATCTCCGCAAGCTCGGCATATTGCTCCCGCGCAGCTTCGAGATTGTGGCCAAGGACGTGGCGCAGCATCAGCGCATTGGTCAGACCGTGCGGCAGGTGGTGCAGTCCGCCAAGCGGATAAGCCAGGGCGTGAACACCGGCGACGGGCGCATTGGCAAAGGCGAGACCAGCCAGATGGGCGCCGAGCAGCATGGCCGAGCGCGCTTCCAGGTTGGACGGCTGTTCGATGGCAGGCAGCAGGTTGGCGCTCAGCAGCCGCAGCGCTTCGCGCGCAAGAGCATCCGAAAGCGGGTTCTTGAGCCGGGCCGAAGTGTAAGCCTCGACCGCATGAACCATCGCGTCGATGCCGGTAGCCGCCGTGACGTGCCCCGGCAGGCCGAGCGTGAGCGTCGCATCGAGCACGGCCCAGTCGGCGATCAGCGGCGCCGAGTTGACCGCGAGCTTCACACCGCCCTCGCAGGTGATCACCGAGATCGGCGTAGCTTCCGAGCCGGTTCCGGCGGTCGTGGGCACCAGAGCGAGGGCCAGCCGCTGACCTGTCGCCAGCCCGACGCCCCAGATCTGCTCCAGATCGTCGCCTGACCCAAGGAGGTAGGCAGCGAGCTTCGCGACATCCATCGGGCTTCCGCCGCCAAAGCCGACCACGCAGGTGACGCCAGCTGCCCGGCCCGCTTCCGTGGCGGCCATCAGCGTGTCCTTGGACGGATCCGCTTCGACCGAGTCGAAAACGACAAGTTCTCGGTCCGCCCCGATGGCTTGCTGGTAAGCGTCGGTGAGCCCAAGCCGCACCAGGTCCTTGTCCGTGACGAACAGGCACGGACCGGCTGGCAATTTCTGCGCCAGCGGCTCCGCCTGCTCCGGCCCGGCGAGGAGCTTCGGCCCGGGATTGAACGTGAACGGCCGCATGGCCGCCTTGTTAGAGGCTCTGCCCGCCGAGTCCACGCTCGAGGCGGCCCATCAGCGCGCGGGCCGGGCTCTGCGGGATTTCCGCTTCGAAACTGCCGTCGTCGAGCCGCTTCACTCGAGCGTAGAGGTCCGCGCTCGCGTTGATGAGCTTCTTCGCGGATGGCGGCAGGGTGTTCACGACGGTGAGGTCGCTGTCCTGCGCGTGGCCAAGTCTCCGTTCCGGGCGGCGCCCTCCCCTATCGGCGATCTCGCCGGACTCGATTGCGCGCTGAGTGAGCAGCCACGCAACGATGTGCATGATCCGCGTGGTCACCTTCAGCGATTCGCATGCGAAGCCGACACGCGCAAACGGCTCGAGCGTCGCCCGCTCGTCCCGGCCCGCGTCATCGAAGTACGCACGAGCCTCGTCGGCGAGGAGCATCGCCTCCGTATAAAGTGAGTCGATCAGGCGCGACGTGATCCGCACCTGCGGCTGCGGCATGTCTGATTCGTCCATTCTCACCACATTGCCATTGGCGCTGCCGGGAGGAAACGCCCGACTCGTTCAGCTGCCACACCCACGCGCCCGATGTCTCCAGCTGGGACAGGCTCGCCTCAGGCGATGATGTCCGGAACGCTTGAGTCGACGATCAGCTGAATTTGGTCCTTCAGCATGAGCTTGCGACGCTTGAGCCGCGCCAGCTCGAGCTGGTCACCGGTGGGCTCGGAAGACAGGTGCTGAATCTGCTCGTCGAGCTGCCGGTGCTCGGCCTTCAACAGCTCGAGCATCCCGACGGGGTTCACATCGATCATCGTCGTTCGCTTCTACTGCATCCGCAACCGGGCCGGAACCTGTCCCCTGGTCCGCTCACGAAACGATATCAGCGCGTAGAGCAGGAGATAATAGAGGAACAGCTCGGCGATGACGGCCGATCCCGCAAGGACCGAGAGCAGGACCACAAGCGGCGCCTGGACGGCGACAATCGCGAGCTTGAATGCGCCGGTGCGGCGCTCATCCATCCTCAGCAGGTCCTTGCTGTCGAGATAGCTCAGCAGCCGGAAGATGGTGTAGAACATGAACGCGATCGCAAGTGCGACAAACGTTCCCGCCGCGGTCAGCACAGCCAGCATCGGCAGCATGAACCTCAGGATCGACAGCTGCATGAACGACGCGATGCGGATGGTGGGCGATTGCAGCACGTTATGCAGCGTGAAGGCCGCCGCGAGCGCCGCGTAGCCGACGAGCCAGGCTGCCTGCGTGATCCAGCCCGTCAAGACGCCGATCGCTGCCCAGACCGCAAAGCGGATCGCGACGAACAGCAGCACATAG
>DASVXN010000326.1:0-3925 GCA_036392635.1 Sphingomicrobium sp.
CGCCGCCCGTGATCGAGCGAGTTACGAACCGGCCCGGCCCGAGATTGCTCACGGTCACCGAGCCGCCGTTGAACGACATCACGTTCCCGGTGAACAAGATATTGATGTTCCCCTGGTTCAGCGTCGTGTCCGTGAAGACGAGCCGGTCGCCCGGCAGCATGTCCGTGATCGTGTCGCCGTTCAGGTAGGCGGCCGTATCCATGAAGATGTCGATGCCGGTGCCGCCGGTAAGGATATCCGTACCCGCGCCGCCGCTGATCGTATCGTTGCCCGATCCACCCTCGATGGTGTCGTTGCCGCCGTTACCGTGGATGATGTCGTTGCCGGCCAGGCCGGTGATATGTTCGTCGGCGTCCGTGCCGTTGATGACGTCGTTGTCGGATGTTCCCGGAAGTTCAGTCAGTGCCATGGATCGACCTCGCTAGAAAACGCTCGCAGAATTCGTACCCGGTCGGTTCAAGCTTTCTGCAGTCCCCGCCCCGTTTTGCCCAAACGAGGTGAGTTGCGGGAAAGTTTCAGCCGTAGGTCAACAAACCGCAAATCCAGCAAAGTTTAAGCGAAATTGAGGACTTAGCGCCACTTGGCCTGTCCGCTTCGTCCCAAGTCGGGACGCACCGGGCGAGGCGGTACCCGGGCGCGACGGGCTGCCTTACCGCGGCACCCTTGTTTCCTTCGCGCCGATACTAACGTATTAAGCGGAGGGGAACGGTCGACGGAGACGTGCCATCGAGGGGGCACCTGCGCTCGAATGGTAGGACTGCAGCCCCGGCTGCGCGGCGTAAGAGAGATCGGCAGTGAAGTTGATCGGCATCGAGATTCCCGAAGCGCTTGCAGACGCGTTGCGCGACTGCCGCCGGCATTTCGCCGCTGCTGCGGTGTTCAGCCTTCTCATCAACATCCTCTACCTCGCGCCCACGCTCTACATGCTCCAGGTCTATGACCGGGTCGTGCCGACGGCCGGGACGACGACCCTGCTGTTCGTCACGCTTGCCCTCGCGCTTGCGCTGCTGACGCTGTCGGGCCTCGACATGATCCGCAACCGCTTGCTGATCCGCGCGAGCCAGCGTGTCGACGCGCTGATTGCGCCCCGCATCCTGACGCAGATGATGGCGGCGGATTCGGGCGCGGCCGGACAGGCGATGCGCGACTTCGATGCGGTCCGCTCGTCGATCGCGACGCCGGCCATCGCCGCGATCTTCGATGTGCCGTGGACCCCGGTCTTCCTGCTTGTCGCCTTCATGCTCCACTTCTGGATCGGCATCCTCGCGATCCTCGCATCGATCGGGCTGGTCACGCTCGCCTGGCTCAACCAGCGCGCGACCCAGCGGCGGATGGAGGTCGCGACCGCGGCCATGGCGGCGGCTCACAACAGCCAGCAAGCGGCCGCCACGCACGGCACCACGGTGAAGGCGCTCGGAATGACCGGATCGATGGTCAGCCGCCAGCTTGGCCATCGCAATCTTGCGCTCTCGAACATGATCAACGCTCAGTTCGCGGGCAGCAAGCTGACCGCGACGAGCCGGTTCTTCCGCTTGTTCATCCAGTCGATCGCTCTGGGTGTCGGTGCGCTGCTCGCCATCGACGGCGACATTTCGTCGGGGGCGATCATCGCCGCGTCGGTTCTGCTGAGCCGGGCGTTGCAGCCGATCGAAAGCATCATCGGGGCCTGGTCGGCGTTGGCGGCCGCGCGCGCGGCCATCGGGCGGCTGTCGAGAGCCTTCGAGCATTTCGACCAGCAGCGCATCTACACCAGCCTGCCGGCGCCCGAGGGGCTGCTGCAGGTCGAAGAGGTCGGAGTGCGCTCTCGCGAGGGCCGGCCGATCCTCGTCGGCGTCAGCTTCCGCGCCGAGCCCGGCCAGATCCTCGGGATCATCGGTCCCAGCGGCTCGGGCAAGACGACGTTGGGCAAAATCCTGGTCGGCGCCATGCAGCCGACCATCGGTGCGGTCCGGATCGACGGGGCCAAGCTGACCGACTGGGACCAGGACGAGCTCGGCCGTCACTTCGGCTATATGCCCCAGGAATCCTCGCTCTTCGAAGGCACGATCAAGGACAATATCGCGCGCTTCCAGACGGCGGAGACGGTCGACGAGGCGCGCCGGATCGATGAGGCCGTCGTGGCCGCGGCAAAGGAAGCCGGGATCCACGATCTCATCCTGCAGCTGCCGAAGGGCTATGACACTGAATTGGGGCTGATGGGCTTCGGCCTTTCTGCCGGCCAGTCGCAGCGCGTGGCGCTGGCGCGGGCGCTCTATGGCGAGCCGCGCGTGATCGTGCTCGATGAACCGAATGCTTTCATGGACCAGACCGGCGAAACGGCGCTGATCGCGGCGATCGCCAAGGCTCGGGCACGCGGCGCCACGGTGATCGTCATTGCCCACCGCCGCGGCGTGCTCTCGGCGGTCGACCGCCTGCTCGTGCTCGAAGACGGGCGGCCGAAGATCCTCGGTCCGGCGCCCGAGGTGGTGGCGCACCTGACCTCGCCGAGACCAGGTTCCAAGAAGTCGGAGAATGCCGCGTGAGCGAGGCCCTTGTCGTCAGGACTCCCGAGCACAGCGAGGCCGGGGACCCCTCTCGCGAGATCCGTGCCGGAGCGATCATCGGCGGCGCCTTCTTCGTGCTGTTCCTCGGTTGGGCCGCGCTGGTGCCGCTTGACGCTGGCGCCAATGCATCCGGAACCATCGCGGTTTCCGGCAATCGCCAGACCGTGCAGCACAAGGACGGCGGCGTAGTCACGGCGATCCACGTCCGCGAAGGTCAGCATGTGCGCGCCGGCGATGTCCTGATCGAACTCTCCGCGCCGGAGCTGAAGGCCGCGGAGCGGGCGCTCACCAGCGATTACCTGACTCTTGTTGCACAGCGTGCGCGGTTGCTCGCCGAACGGGTAGGGCGCGCTGATTTTGCGGCTCCGCCCGAATTTGCGACGCTCACCGGCGAGGATCGTGAGCTGGCCAATCAGGTTCTCGCGCTGCAGCGTTCCGAGATGCGAGCGCGCAGCGGTGCCGTCTCGGCCCAGCATTCGGTGCTCGGGCAGCGGGCGTCGCAGCTTGGCAAGCAGCAGTCCGGATATATGTCGCAGCGCGCCTCGGTCATCGAGCAGCAGCGGCTGATCGCCGAAGAGCTCGACGGTCTCAGGAAGATCGCGGACAAGGGCTTCGCATCGATGAACCGGGTGCGGGAGCTCGAGCGGGCGGAAGCTCAGCTGAAGGGCCAGCAGGCCGCGATGGAGGCTGAATTCGCGCGCGCGGGCGAGGGCATCGGCGAGACGAAGATGCAGTCGCTCAGCGTTTCGCGCGATCGGCTCCAGCAGATCGAATCCGACCTCAAGGATACTCAGGCCAAGATTTCCGAAACGCTGCCCAAGCTCGTCGCCACGCGCGAGCAGCTCCAGCACTCGCTGGTGCGCGCGCCTGCGACGGGTCAGGTCGTCGGCCTGCAGGTCTTCACCGTCGGTGGCGTCGTCGCTCCGGGCGAGAAGCTGATGGATATCGTGCCCGACGGGCGCGAGCTCATCGTCCAGGCGCAGCTGAAGCCGACCGACGCCGACGACGCCTATCCCGGCCAGAAGGCTCAGGTCAGGTTCGTCAGCGTGCACAACCGCACCTTGCCGCTGCTGACGGGCACGGTGCGGACGGTGTCGGCGGACAGCTTCACCGACGAAAAGACCGGCCGCACCTTCTTCAAGAGCGAGATCGTCGTCCCCGCGCCTGAGCTGAACAGGGTTCGCTCGGTGCTTGGCAGCGGCGAGCTTCGCCCCGGTCTGCCCGTCGAAGCGGTGCTGACCGTCCGCAAGCGCACGGCGCTGCAATACCTACTGGAGCCGCTCACCGGCGCGATCTGGCGCTCCGGGCACGAAGATTGAGAGCACCGTTGCCCCGCGAAGCCGTCTGAGCGGAATGACATCTACAGCAGCGCAGTCGCTTCA
>DASVXN010000327.1:0-9273 GCA_036392635.1 Sphingomicrobium sp.
CAGGAGGTCTATCGACTCCAGGGCGTGAAGATCAACGACAAGCACATCGAGGTGATCGTTCGCCAGATGCTGCAGAAGGTCGAGATCACCGACGGCGGCGACACTACGCTGCTCGCCGGCGAGCAGGTCGATCGCCAGGAGATGGACGACACCAACGCCAAGCTCACCAAGGGCCAGAAGAAGGCCGAAGGTAAGCCGGTGCTGCTCGGCATCACCAAGGCGTCGCTGCAGACCCGCAGCTTCATCTCGGCGGCGTCGTTCCAGGAGACGACCCGAGTCCTCACCGAAGCTTCGGTGCAGGGCAAGGTCGACACGCTGGAAGGCCTCAAGGAGAACGTGATCGTCGGCCGGCTCATCCCGGCGGGCACCGGCGCGGGCATGAACCGCCTGCGCGTGGCGGCCTCGTCGCGGGATACGGCTCTTCGTGCGGCCCAGCGGCGGATGGCCGAAGCGCTGATCGCGCCGGACTCGGCCGATGAACTGCGCGCTGCCGAGCTGGCACGCAGCCCGCGTGACGACACGGCAGGCGTCGGCAACGATCCGCTGGCGGAGGTCGCACCCAGCGGCCACGGCCTGGACGCGGATGCCGGCGACTATCTGCAGGACTAAGCTCTAGCCCCTCCCCTCCCGCTTCGGCGGGAGGGCGGACCAACGAAAACCCCGCCGGATCGACTCCGGCGGGGTTCTTTCTTTCAGCCTGGACTGCCGGTTAGCAGTTCGAGCCGTGCATCGCGTTCTGCGTGCAGTTAGCGGCCGATCCGACGTCCGCCGCGGCGCCGCGAACGGTGTTGCACGCGGCCACTGCAAGGCACGCGCCCATCAACACCAGCGCCGCCACCTTCTGAACCATTGTCACTCCTCCATTTGGGGTCCGGAACGACAATGAATCACCAGAGCGGCAGCTTGTCTACTAACTTAGCAGCTCTTCGTGCCGTTGATCGCGTTTTCAGTGCAGTTCGCGACCGAGTTGACGTCGCGGGCGGCGCCACGGACGGTGTTGCAGGCTGCGAGCACCAAAGCGGTGCCGATCAGGGCGACGGTTGTGACTTTCTGGAACATGGTTGTCCTCTCCTGTCTGACGCCGACGTAACGCTGCGTTTCCGAAACGGCTCCATCGCTGCCGTTTAATCGTGTCGGCTGGGCGTCAGACGGCAACCGGCGCGGAGATGTGCGGGTGCGGCTCGTAATTCTCGAATGCGAAGTCCTCTGGTTCGTAATCGAGCAGTCCCTGGCCGCGATCCTTGATCACCAGCTGGGGCAGCGCGCGTGGTTCTCGGGTGAGCTGCAGCCGCGCCTGTTCGAGGTGGTTGGAATAGAGGTGGCAGTCGCCGCCCGTCCACACGAACACGCCAGGCTGCAGCCCGCACTCGCGCGCGAGCATGTGCGCCAGCAGCGCATAGGACGCGATGTTGAAGGGTACCCCGAGGAAGACGTCGGCACTGCGCTGGTAGAGCTGCAGGTTCAGGCGGCCAGCAGCGACCTGCGTCTGGAACAGACAGTGGCAGGGTGCGAGAGCCATGCTGGCGATTTCGCCGGGATTCCACGCCGTGACGATTTGCCGGCGAGAATAGGGATCGCGTCGGATCAGCTGCACGAGCTCGGCGATCTGGTCGACGTGGCGTCCATCTGCCGTCTCCCAGTTGCGCCACTGTTTTCCGTAAACGGGACCGAGGTCGCCGTCCTCGTTTGCCCACTCGTCCCAGATGCTGACCTTGCGCTCGTTCAGCCAGCGGACGTTGGTATCGCCGCGCAGGAACCACAGGAGCTCCACGATGATCGAGCGCAGGTGCAGCTTCTTGGTCGTCAGCAGCGGGAAGCCCTCGGCAAGGTCGAAGCGCATCTGCGCGCCGAACCATGACAAGGTGCCGGTGCCGGTGCGGTCCTGCTGCTCGACGCCTTCGTCGAGGATCCGCTGCATGAGGTCGAGATATTGGCGCATGTTGCCATCCTAAACGGCAGCAGCAGCGGCTCCAAGGGGAACAGAATGGTTCATTTTGGCGATAGTCGCGGCTTTTGGACCTAGTTGCGCGCGGCTTCAGCGCCAGTTCGCACGTACGGCAGATCCATGCGTTATCAGCGTGCCGAATCTCCGCTGAAACTTGATGGGCTTGCAGCGGCCCGTGCCTTCTTCGCCGGCTGCGTGGCGGAAGAGGATCCGCTCCGCGAACACCTCTGGGTCGCCCATGTCGACGAGCAGGCGCAATGCCTCCACGTCTCCAGACATCAGGGCGACGAAACCGGAGCAGCCTTCCCGATCCGCGACATCATCGCTGATGCGGTCTCACACGGAAGCGCGGGCATCGTGCTCGCCCACAACCACCCGAGCGGCGATGCTCGTCCAAGCGACAGCGACTGTCGCGCGACCCGGCGCCTCGCCACGGCCGCCGAGGCGCTCGACTGCACGGTGCTCGATCACCTGATCTTCGGCGGGAGCGAGTGCACGAGCCTGCGGAGTCTCGGCTACCTTTAAGTCTTACAAGGCTTGATCTTGTTCGGCGCAGGTCTCGGGCCAACCACGCGAAACGCCATCAGGTAGACGTCGCCGCCGGGCAGCATGCTGAACTTCACCGGCTGCAGGCCGACGGCGGCCACCTCACACTTGAGCTGAGCGGGCAGGATGCCGTGCTGCTTGATCGGGCGGTTTGAGTCCACGACCACGATGAGACCCTCCGGCTTCACGCTTTCGCGGAGATGCCAAAGAAAGGCGTAGGGGCTCTCGACCTCGTGATATACGTGGACGAGGAACACGCGATCGAATGAACGTGCCGGGAGCATGGGGTCGTCCGGCGTGCCGAGTTTGACGGCGACGTTGTCGAGCAGTTCGCGCTGCACGCGATCCGCCAGGCGGTCGCGAATGTCGGGCATGATGTCCTCGGCCAGGACGCGCCCTTTGGCGCCGACCACGCGCGCGAGGCGCACGGTGTAATATCCCTCACCTGCCCCGACATCGGCGACGGACATGCCCGGCTGTACGCCGGCAAGCTCCATCACGTCCTCCGCCTCACCCGCTCGGTCGCGCGCATCTTCGGTGGAGAAAGTTGCGCCGACGATCGGCGCGACGTCGCGGCGCGCGCGAGGAAACTGAGGATCGGACGGTTCGGCGCGACATCCTGCCAAGGCGAGGACGAGCGCTAGTGCGGCAGTCCTATTCCACATCCTCGACCTCGACGGTCTCGCCGGTGACGCGCTGGGACAGAGCCGCGGCCATGAAGCGGTCGAGATCGCCATCGAGCACGTCGCCCGGACTGGTCGAGGTCACGCCAGTGCGCAGGTCCTTCACGAGCTGGTACGGCTGCAGCACGTAGGAGCGGATCTGGTGGCCCCAGCCGATGTCCGTCTTCGCGGCATTCGCGGCGCTCGCCTCCGCTTCGCGTTTCTGCAGCTCCGCCTCGTAGAGACGCGCCTTGAGCTGCTTCATCGCCGAGGCGCGGTTCTTGTGCTGCGACCGTTCGTTCTGGCAGGCGACGACGATCCCCGTCGGTACGTGGGTGATGCGGACGGCGCTGTCGGTCGTGTTCACGTGCTGTCCGCCCGCACCCGACGCGCGATACGTGTCGATGCGGAGGTCCTTGTCCTCGACCTGGATATCGATGTCCTCGTCGACTTCGGGATAGACCCAGACGCTCGAGAAGCTCGTGTGCCGCCGGGCATTGGCGTCGTACGGACTGATACGCACCAGGCGATGGACGCCGCTTTCGACCTTCAGGTTGCCGTAGGCGTTCTCACCCTTGATCAGCAGCGTCGCGGACTTGATTCCCGCCTGCTCGCCGGAATGGTGATCCACAAGCTCCACCTTGAAGCGGTGGCGCTCTCCCCAGCGACTGTACATGCGCTGCAGCATCTCGGCCCAGTCCTGGCTCTCGGTGCCGCCCGCGCCGGCGTTGATCTCGACATAAGCGTTGTTGGCATCGGCCTCGCCGGCAAGCAGCGCGGCGACCTTGTCCCGGTCGGCACGCTCGGCCAACTCAGCAAGGCTGCGAATTCCATCCTCGACGAGGGCATCGTCGCCTTCGCTCTCGGCAAGCTCGATCAGCTCCGAGGTGTCGGCGAGCTCACGCTCGAGCGTCCGGGTTGCCTCGATCGCCTCCTCCAGCCGTCGCCGCTCGCGCATGACCTCCTGCGCGGCCTTCGGGTCGTTCCAGAGTGCCGAATCCTCGACCTTGGCGTTGAGCTCATCCAACCGCTTCAGCGCCCGATCCCAATCGAGGAAGCGGCGCAGCAACGTGGTAGCGGCATTGATCTGATCGATATGGGCCTGCGCTTCGGCGCGCATCGTAGGTGTCCTCTAAGTCAACCCCGTTCGTGTCGAGCGCAGTCGAGACACGTTCAGCGGAGGCCCGTCCCTCGACATTGCTCGGGACGAACGGTTCATGATTTCTGCTACTAGAACGTGTTTTGCGTTGGCAAGCCGGACGGGGGCGGCTGGGCCGGAGTTGCCGGTTGCGCCGGAGCGACCTGGTTCTCGGTGGGCGCGCTGCTCCGCTGCTGCTGTGACCGTTGCTGCGGCGCCTGCTGCTGCTCTTGCTGCTGTTGAAGCTGTTGTGCCTGTTGCTGCTGCCAAGCGCGGAGCGCGGCATCGCGCAAGTCGCTGTTGTAGGGGTCGCCGATGGCCGTGTGCGGCGTCCGCTGCTGTTCGGTCTGCGGCTGGAAGGCTTCCCAGATCACATCGGACTTCTGTTCGACGCTGGTCGGGAAGGTCCCGAACACCGGCTTGCCCGTTGCACGGTCGACGCGCACCCAGCGGATGCCCGGCGGCGCCCGGAAGGGCACCTTGGGCTGGTCCTTGAGCGCCGCCAGGGCCCATTGCTTGAAGATCGGCGCCGAGATCCGGCCGCCCTGCGCCGCTCCTCCCAGCGAGCGCGGCGTGTCGTAGCCAAGGTAGACGCCGGCAACGACGTCCGGCGTGCCGCCGACGAACCAGACGTTGGTTGGACCATTCGTGGTTCCGGTCTTGCCGAACAGCGGTCGATTGAGGTCGCGAAGGACGGTGGCGGTGCCGCGCTGGATCACGCCTTCCATGATGTGCACCATCTGGAACGCGGCCATCGCGTCCAGCACCTGTTGAGTGCGGCTCGGCGGACGCGGCATGGCGCCACCGTTCCAGTCGGGCGCGTTGCAATTGCCCATCAAGGCGCAGCGATTGTCCGTGCGGTAGATAACCTTCCCGTTGCGATCCTCGACATAGTCGATGGTGGTCGGCTTCACCGCGCGTCCTTGGTTCGCCAGCACGGCATACGCATTGGTCAGTTTCGCCACGGTCGTCTCACCCGCCCCGAGTGCGAAGGACAGGTAATTGCCATAGTTCCCGACGCCGAGCTTGCGCGCCGTCTCGGTAATCTTGGGCATGCCGACCGATGAGGCGGCCCTGACCGTCATCAGGTTGCGCGACTGCTCGACCCCCCATCGCAGCGTGTGCGGGCCGGCCGACCGACGGTCGAAGTTCACGAAGCACTTCTGTCCCAACCCGGCGCCCTGCCAGACGCAGAACGGCGCATCGAGCTCGATCGTTGCCGGGGTGAAGCCATTCTGCAGGGCGGTCACATAGACGATCGGCTTGAAGGCCGAGCCCGGCTGCCGAAGCGCCTGCGTGGCACGGTTGTAGCTCGATCCGAGGACGTCGAAGCCGCCCTGCATCGCCATCACGCGGCCGGTGTGAACCTCCTCCACCAGCATGCCGCCTGAGACTTCAGGGACAGAGCGAAGCGCCCAGTTGTTGCCGGCGATGCGCTTGACGATGATCACCATGCCGGGCTGCAGGAAGTCGAATGCGCGCCCACCGACGCCTCGCTTCGGCATGGCCGCGTCGCCTGCGTTGAGAACGCCCGTCGAGCCGTTCTTGAAACCGATGCTAGCCTGCGCGTCGCCCTTCTGCAGGACGACGGCTTTCAGCCAATCGGGGTAGCCCGTCCCGACCGGAGCAGCGTCGAGCTGTGCTGCCCATTTATCCAGATCGACCTTGAGCCCCGTGTCCCGCCAGCCGCGGCCACCGTCGAACCGGACCAGCCCGTCGCGCAGCGCCTGTGCGGCCGCGTCCTGAGCAACGGGGTCCATCGAACTGCGTACCCACAGGCCGCCGCCGTAGAGGCTGTTCGGGCCGTCCTTCACGTCCTCGCCGAACTGTTTGATCAGCTCGCGGCGGACCTCTTCCATGAAGTAGCCGCCCTGCTGCCGGAACTTTTCGTTGCTGCCGTAGCGAATGGTGCCGAGCGGCGTTGCTGCCGCGGTCCTGTACTGATCCTCGGTGATGTAGCCGTTCTTGTACATCTCGCGCAGCACATAGCTGCGGCGATCGAGCGCCTTCTGGCCTGCCCGCTCGGGATCGTAATTCGACGGCGCGCGAGGGAGCACGGCAAGATAGGCAGCCTCAGGGAGGCTCAGCTCGTTGATGTCCTTGTCGAAATAGGCGCGCGAAGCGGCCTGCACGCCGTAAGCGTTGCGGCCGAGGAAGATCGAGTTGAGGTACAACTCCAGGATCTGCTGCTTGCTAAGCGTGTCCTCGAGGCGGAACGCCATGATCGCCTCGCGGGCCTTGCGCCCGACGTTGTAGCTCGAGTCCTTCAGCAGATATTTCGCGACCTGCTGCGTGATCGTGGACCCGCCGGGCACCCGCCCGCGCCGGCCGATGTGGGTCGTGTAGTTGAAGACGGCTTTGACGAACCCGGCATAGTCGAGCCCGTGATGCTCGAAGAAGCCCTTGTCCTCGGCCGAGATGAAGGCCTGGACTACAAGCGGCGGCAACTCGTCGTAAGACAAATCGACGCGTCGCTCGCGCGCGAAGGTCTGGACCGGAGCGCCGTCATAGCCGCGGATGTTGGTCGGAAGCGGCGGCTGATAGGACAGCAGGAACTGCGGCGTCGGGAGCGTGCTCGCGAAGTACAGCCAGAGCGCCGCGACCAGCGCGAACAAGGTCGCACCTGCCCAGGCCGCCCAGCGCACCCACCGCCGAGCCCACCATGGGTCGAGGACCCCATGCACTCTCTCGTTGAATGCGACGAGGTCAGGCAGCGGCCAATCGGGAACGTTCAGGCGCTCGAACTTCATGCGACTAGGGCATCTAGCCTTTCACCCGTGGCGCGGAAAGCCAGTTAATCGGTTTATCGGCGCGAACGTGCGGCGACGTCGGCTTCGATTGCCTGGGCGAGCGCAAGCACCATCTTGCTTCTCTCCTGCGGCTCGCGAAGGAGCATCTCGTCGTCGGCGTTGCTGAGGTAGCCGGCTTCGAACAGCACTGCGGGCGTGTCGGCGCGACGCAGCACGTGGAAGGCCGCGAAGCGATGGGGGTTCGGCCGAAGCTCCAGCCGTCCCGCCGCCTTGTTGACCATCCTCGATGCGAGGTCTGCCGATGCGCTCATCTGCGAGCGCATGGCAAGGTCTGCGAGCAGCGTCTCGACGGCGCCTCGGCCACCCTGCCGCGCTTCGGCGTTCTCGCGGGCGGCGAGCTTGGCAGCCTCGGCATCGGACGCCACGTCCGAAAGCGAGTAGACGCTCGCGCCGCGGGCGAGAGGATTGCCCGCGCTGTCGATGTGGATGGAAACGAAGCTCGCCGCGTTGAGGCGCCGGGCCACGGCGGCGCGGTCGTCGAGGCCGAGGTACCGGTCGTCGCTCCGCGTCATGGCGACCCGGACGCGGCCCCGCTTGACCAGCTCGTCGCGAAGAGCGTTGGCAAGCACCAGGGTGAGATCCTTTTCCTGGACCTGCCCCGAAACGCTGGCTGCGCCGGGATCGCGCCCGCCGTGGCCGGCATCGATCACAACGATCGGGCGCCCCTTGGCGACCGGCGAAGCATAGATGCGATCGTTCGCTGCCGGCGGCAGGTTGACCGTGAGGCTCGACTGGGCCGCGGCATTGCTCCCGCGGCCGACAAGCGCGAACACGATCGCGCCAGCAGCGACAACGGTCAGCGCGACGCCGGCGAGTGCGCGACGTTCTGCCACCAGCTTATGGATGCCCACCCAAGTCATTGAACCCGAAGGCTTGTATCACGCAAATTGGGTTAATGGGAAATTGCCTTGGCCGCAAAAGCAGCGATTACTCGCCTTCCCGACGCCGCCGTTCCGGTCAGCAGTTGCGCCGGTTGCGGCGGCCCGGCCGGGATGCTACCACTTTCCCACTCCGGCAAGATGCCGGAGCCCAAGCGCCGCGGCCAGTGCGATGGACGCGGCTCCACGAGGTTGAAGCTCGAATGACGCCACAGAACGCCCACTGCCCGCCCCTTGATGGTGCGGCCGGCGCGTTCCCTGCACCAGGCTGCAGGATGGTCCATCGAGCAGAGGCGCTTTTCATTCATCCCGCCCTTGCAAGCAGTGAGGGCCTTAGTTTCGCGCGCCGCAGCGCACATTCGCTGCCCCGGCGCGCCCGGAGAACATTCAATGTCCATGCGCATGCTGATCGATGCGCGCCACCCGGAAGAGACCCGGGTCGCGGTCGTCAAGGGAAACCGGATCGAGGAGTTTGACTTCGAATCCGCTGAGCACAAGCAGCTCAAAGGCAACATCTATCTCGCCAAGGTCACCAGGGTAGAGCCGTCGCTCCAGGCGGCGTTCGTCGATTACGGAGGCAACCGCCACGGCTTCCTGGCCTTCAGCGAAATCCACCCCGACTATTATCAAATCCCCAAGGCGGACCGCGACGCGCTGCTGCGCGAGGAAGCCGAGCACGCCGCCGAAGAAGAGCGGCTGCGCGCCGCCGAATATGAGAACGGCGAAGACGAGGACCACAGCGAAGAAGCGTCCGACGACGCCGATCGCGACGAGGCCGAGATCGTCGGCGACGAAGAGGCCAGCGGACATCCGGAGGAAACCGGCACCGGCTCCAGCCGATCGCCGGTAGACGAATCCGCCGCGGACGAACTTCGCAAGAAGCGCCAGGCGCTCCGCCGCCGCTACAAGATCCAGGACGTGATCCAGCGCCGCCAGGTGCTGCTGGTCCAGGTCGTCAAGGAAGAGCGCGGCAACAAGGGTGCGGCGCTGACCACCTACCTCAGCCTCGCCGGTCGTTACTGCGTCCTGATGCCTAATACGTCGCACGGCGGCGGGATCAGCCGGAAGATTTCCAATGGCTCCGACCGCAAGCGGCTGAAGTCGATCATTGCGGACCTCAAGCTCCCGGCGACCATGGGCCTGATCGTCCGCACCGCGGGTCTCGAGCGAACCAAGGTCGAGATCAAGCGCGACTTCGATTACCTCGCACGGCTGTGGGACGAGGTGCGCGAGAAGACTCTTTCCTCATCCGCGCCCGCACTGATCTACCGCGACAGCGACCTCGTGAAGCGGG
>DASVXN010000328.1:0-6041 GCA_036392635.1 Sphingomicrobium sp.
CCCTTCAAATTGGTGTCGTGCCGTTAACTGGGGCTTTAACGAAAGACCAGTTAAATAGTCTTGGTTAATGAATTACTTGTGCCGTTGTTGCACATCAGTCACGCGCGCCAGGAGCAGCGGGCAAGCTGCGCGAGGCTGCCATCATGTGCGATTTGCAAGGCGATCGGTCGCAGCGGCCATTCAGGCACAACCCAGTCTCCGATCCAGCACCGGCGGTGCCGTCATCCGGACACGCTTCACGTACCTTTTTTCGTACGTTCGTCGATATGGGCTAAGTCATTGATTTGGCTGGTGGAGCTGAGGGGAATCGAACCCCTGACCTCTGCAGTGCGATTGCAGCGCTCTCCCATCTGAGCTACAGCCCCGCGCCTCCAGCCGGAAGCCGGTCCGATGGGGTCGGACCGCTTGGGAAGCGGCTCCCTAGCCGCGATTCTTGCCCCTTGCAATCGCCTGTCCCGCAAGAGCTTCAGCCCGCCGAATAACAGTCCTTTTTGGGTCGCGCCGACCGGAACGGCCATGAGCAATCGTTCGTTTCGCTTGCGGTGTTGGGCCGGCTTTTGACCGGCCGGTTTCCTGCTGGGAGAGCGATAATGGCTTATGACCGGTACGACACGCGGGACAGCTCGCGTGATGAGCGCTCACGATGGCGCGAAGACAGAGAAATGGGCCGATCCGCCGATCGCGGCTGGCGCGGCGAAGACCGCGGCGGCGGCGGCGGGCGGCACGAGGAGCGCGGCTTCTTCGAACGCGCGGGCGATCAGATCGCGTCCTGGTTCGGCGACGAAGAAGCCGAGCGCCGGCGTCACGAGGATCAGATGCGCGATGAGCAGTCGGAGCGCGGCTCACGCCGCGGCTGGGGCAGCCCGGATCGCGACCGCGACTATAACCGCTCGACGCATTCCGATCGGGACCGCGGATATAGCGGCTGGATGAGCTCAGATCGCGACCGCGACTGGAACCGCGAACGCTCGTCCGGCGACCGCTACGAAGGCCGCAACCAGAACCGCGGCCTGTTCAGCAGCGGCGGCAGCAGCGAGCGCGATTATGACCGCGGCTGGCGGGACGAATTCTCCGGCCAAGGCCGCCGGATCGAGCGCAACGAGGAGCGTGACCGCTGGGTCGAGGAGAACAACCGCGACTTCGGCCGCCACTCCACCGCCCATCGCGGCGGTTCTGCGGACTTCGGCCGCTCGAGTGGTGAAAGCCGGGGCGAGAGCTTCCGCGATCGCGACCAGGACATGCAGCGCGGATATCGCCAGGACTATGACTACGACCGCAGCCGCGGCCAAGGCAGCAGTGGTGGCTACCGCCCCATGACCGGCGACTATGGCCGTCAGTCGGACTCCGATCGCGGCATGAGTGGGAGCATGGGCGGAGGTATGACGGGCTTAAGGGACGATCGCTCGAATCGCTCGCAGTCGAACTGGGAACGCGACGAATATCGCGAGACCAGCCGTGCCGGCACCGCGAACAAGTCGGACCGCTCGCGCGAGGACCGCTTCGACCCGCATTATCGCAACTGGCGCGATCGGCACCTGAGCGAGATCGACCGCGACTATGACGACTACCGGGCCGAGAACCAGTCGCGCTTTGCAAGCGACTTCGGCAGCTGGCGCGAACGGCGCGAGCAGAAGCGCGGCCTCCTCGCGCAGATCCGTGAGCACATGGAAGTGGTCGGCAGCGACAAGAAGCACGTCGGCACCGTCGACAAGACCGCCGGCGACCGTCTGATCCTCACCAAGTCGGACGAGGAGAGCGGCGGCATCCACCACTCCATCAGCTGCTCGGACATCGAACGGGTCGAGGGCGACAAGGTCATCCTCGGTTGCTCGGCCGACGATGCCCGCAACCGCTGGCGCGACGAGAGCCGTGGCCGTGCTCTGTTCGAACGTGACGATCAGGGCGAGATGGGCCCGCGCATGCTCGATCGCAGCTTCGAAGGCACCTACCGCTAAACCGGTAGAGAGCTGAGCCTCCTCGGGCGGAGGCTGCACGAGGCCCGGCGGTGCTCCCCTTCACCGCCGGGCCTTTCTCGTGCGCTGCGACAAGCATATGCGAGATGCAGCAGGAGGATCGAACAATGGCGCGTGCGTGGCACCTCAAGAGCCGTCCCAACGGCATGCCTACGAGTGACAATTTCGAGCTGAAGGAGGTCGCTCTCCAGCCGCTCTCCGACGGTCAGGTGCGCGTGCGAAACCTCTGGCTCTCGGTCGATCCCTACATGCGCGGCCGCATGAACGACGTGAAAAGCTATGTCCCGCCGTTCCAGGTGGGCGAGCCGCTCGAGGGCGGCGCGATCGGCGAAATCGTCGAGAGCAAGGCCGAAGGACTGAAAACCGGCGAGCTCGTCCAGCACATGAGCGGCTGGCGCGACGAGGCCGTCCTCGATCAGCGAGCCGTGAACAAGCTGCCTGAGCTCGGCGTCCCGACGCAGCAGTTCCTGGGCGTTCTCGGCGTGACCGGCATCACTGCCTACTTCGGCCTGCTCGATGCCGCACAGGCAAAGTCTGGCGACATCGTCTTCGTGTCGGCCGCCGCGGGCGCCGTTGGGTCGGTGGTCGTGCAGGTCGCCAAGGCCAAGGGCATGACCGTCATCGGCTCGGCGGGCGGAGCGGAAAAGTGCGAGTGGGTACGCTCGCTCGGTGCCGACGAGGTGATCGACTACAAGGCAGGCTCAATCCTGAAGGGCCTTGCCACAGCCGCTCCCGAGGGCATCGACGTCTATTTCGACAATGTCGGCGGCGACCATTTGGATGCCGCGCTGGCGGTCGCGCGCAACAATGCGCGGTTCGCCATTTGCGGCATGATCGAGGGCTACAACGACCCGACGCCGGCGACCTTCCGCTTCATCCAGCGGATCATCGCGGCGCGCATCATGATCAAGGGATTCATCGTGCTCGACTATTTCCCGCGGCTTTCTGAATTTTACGCGGAGATGGCGCCGTGGGTGGCGAGCGGCGCCGTCCAGTCGCGCGAGACGATCTTGGAAGGGCTCGAGCAGACGCCCGACGCCTTCCTCGGCCTGTTCAGGGGCGAGAACACCGGCAAGATGCTGGTGAAGCTCTAGTATCTGCAGACGTTCGGGTCGCCGCTCTTGTAGCCGCGCTGCAGCGCTTCCATGCGCTGAGCCGAGCTGCCGTGGGTGAAGCTGTCCGGAACCACCCTGCCCTGTGCCTGCCGCTGCAGCGTATCATCGCCGATCGCCTCGGCTGCGCGCATGCCTTCCTCGAAGTCGCCCTGCTCCATCACCGGGCGCCCCTGCGGGTCCTTGGCATTGGCAGCCCAGACGCCGGCGTAGCAATCGGCCTGCAGCTCAACGCCGACCTGGATTGCGTTACCTTGCGTCTCGCTCGCTCGAGCCTGGGCGTTGTGCGCCTCGTCCAGGCGTCCCTGCAGGTCCTGGACGTGATGACCGACCTCATGCGCAATCACATAAGCCTGAGCAAAGTCGCCGGGCGCCTGGAAGCGCTGCGAAAGCTCGCTGAAGAACTCCGTATCGAGATAGATCTTCTTGTCGGTCGGGCAGTAGAATGGCCCCATCGCCGACTGCGCCGCGCCGCAGCCGGACTGGAGGGAGCGCGAGTAAGCGACGAGCGTGGTTGGCTGGTAGCGGCCACCGAACAGCTTGCTCCACGTGTCCTCCGTCGAGGCGAGCACCTGCAGCATGAAATGACGTGTGTTCGGGTCCAGCGTGCTCTGGCCGGCAGGAGCACTCCGCTGCTGCGAGGGCACTAGGCCTCCGTTCCCGCCGCCGCCGCCGAGCCCCCCAAGCGAGCTCAGGATGAAGTAGCCGATCAGCAGGACGACGACGCCACCAATGCCGAAGCGGCTAGCGATGAGCGGAAGCAGGCAACCTAGTCCGCCACCGCCAAGTCCGCCGCCGCCAAAGCCCATGCCGCTGCGGCCGGTTGCGTCCTCGAAATTGCTGCTTTCCCGTTCGTCGCCGAAACGCATGCGCCTCTCCTGTTGCATGTCCGTAATGCTTGGAGGGGCAGCCGGTTGCAATTCACCGCAACGCTCGCGAGGAGCGCCGCAAAGGAGACTCGCTTTATGACCCTTCAGGGCAAGGTTGCACTCGTCACTGGCTCGACCTCCGGCATCGGCCTGGCGATCGCCAGGTCGCTCGCGGCCGAGGGCGCGAAGCTGATGATCAACGGCTTCGGCGACGCGGCCGAGATCGAGCGCGAGTGTGAGGAACTCGGCGCCATCCATGACGGCGCCGACATGTCCAAGCCCCATGACATCGAGCGAATGATGAAGCGCTGCGCCGATGAGCTTGGCGGACCCGATATCCTCGTCAACAATGCCGGCATCCAGCACGTGTCCCCGGTTGACGAGTTCCCGCCGGAGAAGTGGGACGCGATCATTGCGATCAACCTCTCGTCCGCGTTCCACACGACGCGGCTCGCCGTGCCGGCCATGAAGCAGAAGAAGTGGGGGCGCATCATCAACACGGCGAGCGCCCACAGCCTCGTCGCGTCGCCGAACAAGAGCGCCTATGTCGCCGCGAAGCACGGCGTCGCCGGCTTCACCAAGTCGGTCGCGCTGGAGACCGCGCGCGACGGCATCACCGCCAATTGCATCTCGCCAGGCTACGTCTGGACGCCTCTGGTCGAGGCGCAGATCCCCGACACGATGCGCACGCGTGGGCTCACTCGCGAGCAGGTGATGAACGACGTGCTGCTCGCCGCGCAGCCCACCAAGCAGTTCGTAACTCCCGAGCAGGTCGCAGCACTCGCTTTATTCCTCTGCCGCGACGAGGCGGCCGCGATCACTGGCGCCAACCTCAGCATGGACGGGGGTTGGACAGCCGCTTAAGCTCGCCTGCGAATGCGCGCCGCTGCCCTAACCGTTTTCGCTCTCCTGACCGCCGGCTGCGACGTGATCGAGCAGCCGGCAGGCCTGATCCCGCGCTACACCACCGCTTACAAGGAAGTGGCGAGCGAGAACGACCGCGATCGGCTCCGCGACTGGCGGAAGACCTTCGTCGATGCACTGGACGTGGCACGCAAGGGCGGTCACGCCGCTGACGTCACTCGCGAAGGCGCGCTCCTTGATCCGGACGCGGCGATCGCCGGTCCCGCGATCCCGAACGGAATGTATCGCTGCCGCGTCATCAAGCTCGGCGCCAGGGACGCGGGCAATCTCGACTACGCCGCCTACGGCCCGTTCAGCTGCCGTGTTCGACAGGAACACGCGCTGCAGCGGCTCGGCAAGCTGAGCGGTCCGCAGCGCTATGTCGGGCTGATCTTCCCGGGGGACCCGCTCCGCAACGTCTTCCTCGGCACTTTGGTCTTCGCCGACGAGAACCGCGCCCTGCAATACGGCCAGGACGAGCTTCGAGACGTCGCCGGCTATGTCGAGCGGATCGGTCCCAATCGCTGGCGCCTCGTGATGCCGCAGCCCCATTTTGAATCCCGGCTCGACATCATGGAGCTGGTCCCACAGGGAGTAACGCGTTGAAGAACATGCTATGGCTGGCGGCAGCCGCCATGACCGTCACCACCCCCGCAGCCGCGGCGACGCTCAAAGAGTCGATCCGCGCCGACATGCCGATGCTGATGGAGCTCTATCGCGATCTCCACGCCAATCCTGAGCTGTCGATGGAGGAAGTTCGTACCCCCGCCCTGCTCGCCCCGAAGGTGCGCCAGCTCGGCTTCCAGGTGACGGAGCATGTCGGCAAGACGGGTGTGGTCGCCGTCATGAAGAACGGCCCCGGCCCCGTCGTGCTGATCCGCGCCGACATGGACGGTCTTCCGGTCAAGGAACAGACGGGCCTTCCCTTCGCCTCGAAGGCGACCGGCAAGCTGCCCGACGGTACCACGACGCCGGTGATGCACGCCTGCGGCCACGACACCCACATCACGACCTGGCTCGCCACCGCACGCCGCCTCGCCGCGAACAAGGACCAGTGGTCCGGCACCGTCGTAATGGTGCTCCAGCCCGGCGAAGAGCGCGTGATGGGCGCTCAGGCCATGCTCGACGACGGGCTGTTCACGCGCTTCCCCAAGCCCGACTATCTCCTCGCCTTCCACGACAGC
>DASVXN010000329.1:0-4490 GCA_036392635.1 Sphingomicrobium sp.
GAGCAGGAGCGCTTCCGGGAGCTCGAGCCCGACTTCGCGATTGTCGCGGCCTATGGGCTGATCTTGCCGCGACCGATCCTGGAAGCGCCCAAGTACCATTGCGTGAACGTCCATGCCTCGCTGCTGCCCCGCTGGCGTGGCGCGGCGCCGATCCAACGTGCGATCCTCGCTGGCGATGACATAAGCGGCGTCACGATCATGCAAATGGATGAAGGGCTGGACACCGGGCCGATGCTGCTGAGGCGCGAGCTCGACATCCGCGGCAAAAATGCCGGGCAAGTTACTGAAGAGATGGCGGAGCTTGGGGCCGAGGCGCTGATAACCTGGCTTGGCAAGCCGGCACCGGCGGAGCCTCAGCCGGGAGATGGCGTCACCTACGCGTCGAAGATCGACAAGGCCGAGGCTCGGATCAGTTGGTCGAAGAGCGCCGCGGAGATCGAGCGAGCGGTGCGGGCCTTCAACCCGGTCCCGGGCGCCTGGTTCGAGGTCAACGGCGAGCGCGTGAAGCTTCTGGCTGCAGACGTGGTCGGTGGCACGGGCACGCCGGGAGAGGTGGTCGACGATCGGCTCACGATTGCCACTTGCAGCGGCGCGATCCGGGCTGTGCAGGTGCAACGCGCCGGCCGCGGCCCGATGAGCGCTGGCGAACTGCTGCGCGGCTTCGCGATCCCGAAAGGCACGATCCTGCCGTGACCCGCTGGCGATTGACGGTGGAGTACGACGGCGAGCCCTTCATGGGCTGGCAGCGGCAGGAGCACGGGCCTTCGGTGCAGCAGACGCTTGAAGAGGCGCTGCGGCGAATGACCGGAGAGCAGTCGGCCTTCATCGCCGCCGGCCGCACCGATGCCGGGGTCCACGCACTCGCAATGACCGCTCACGTGGATGTCGAGCGCGAGCTGACGCCGCACCGCCTGCGCGAAGGGCTGAACGCCCTCGTGCGGCCCCATCCGGTGTCGGTGCTGGAGGTCGAGCAAGTTCCGGACGACTGGCACGCACGCTTCTCCTGTGTGGGCCGGCGTTACCTCTATCGCATCCTTAGTCGGCGGGCGCCGCCTGCGCTCGACGGCGGCCGCGTTTGGCACATTCCGGTGCCGCTCGATGCCGAGGCGATGGAGGAAGGCGCGGCGCATCTGATCGGACGTCATGACTTCACGACTTTCCGGTCAGCGCAATGCCAGTCGGACAGTCCGGTGAAGACGCTAGATCGCCTGCAAGTGACCCGAGCCGGCGACGAGATCCATGTCACCGCAGCGGCTCGCAGCTTCCTTCATCACCAGGTGCGCTCGATGGTCGGCTGCCTGGCGATGGTCGGGCGTGGGCAGTGGCAGCCGGACGACATCCGCAAGGCACTGGAGGCCCGCGAACGCGCCGCGCTGGGCTTCAACGCGCCGCCACAGGGCCTCTACTTCGTTGAGGCGATTTACCCCTAGACCAGCATCTCGCGGGCAGGCGGGCGGCTCTCCCACGCCACGGGGCTCGCGCTGGGGCCGTACGCCCCGGCGCAGAAGATCGCGATCAAGTCGCCGACTTCAGCACGCGGGAGGCCGACCTCGTCTCCGAGCACATCGAAGGGCGTGCAGAGGCAGCCGGTGACGGTCACCTCCTCCTCGACGGGCTCGCCGAAACGGTTGGCGACGGCCAGCGGGTAATTGGCCGTTCCCCGCTCGCCGAGGCCGCCGGTAGCGCCGATCAGGTGATGACCGCCGCCGTCGGTGGTCAGGAAGGTATGGCCGCAGCTATCGGTTCGATCGAGAACGCGGGTCAGGTAGACGCCCGCCTCGCCGACCAGCCATCGTCCAAGCTCGATAGTAAAGCGCGTAGTGGCGAGAAGCTGGGGCGTGTTGCACAAAGTGTCGTTGAGGGATCTTGCGACCCGGTCGATGTCGAGCGGCTGTTCGCCCGCGCGGCACGCGACGTCGAATCCGCTGCCAAGGTTGAGCTCAGGGATCGGAGCGCCGATGATGGCAGCGATTTCGGCGGCATGTGCGACGGTTAGCCGATGGACTTGCGACAAGGCTTCAGCGTCCAGGCACTGCGCGCCAGTGAACATATGCAGGCCGCGCCAATCGGTACCCGCTTCGAGGAGGCCGGCCACAAGGGCCGGAACTCGTTCGGCATCGACGCCGAACGGGCTCGCGGAGCAGACCAAAGTCACCTGACCGCCTTCCATTGTGAACGGCGGCGTCACCCGGACTGCGATCTTGGGACAGATGCCGACCCGCTCGGCTGCGGCGATGGCGCGGCGAGCCTCGCCTTCGCTTTCGATGCTGATCGTGGCACCGGCCTTCACCGCGGTTTCGAGCTCCTCATCCCGCTTGCCTGGACCGGCGAAATTGATCGGGATGCCTGCGAGCCTTGCCTGCTGCAGCAGCCTCAGCTCGCCTGAAGAGACAATCCGGAACCCGTCGACATATCTACCGAGGAATTCCAGCAACGGCTCGTAAGGGTTTGCAGTGACGGAATAATGGAGCGCTACGCCATCCGCCATGGCGCCCTTGAAGCGGGCAATCTGAGCGCCGACGATATTGTTGTCGTAAACGAACAACGGCGTGCCGCCGGCTTCCGCGACAAGCTCCTCCGCCGGGTAGCCGCCGATCAGCAGCTGTCCATTTTCGTCGGCCTCGAAGCAGGGCGGGATCGGTCCGGTTGGCTTCACTCGAGATCCCCCCGCTTGAGCGCCTATTCGGCGGCTATCGCCTCATATTCCTGGGCAGCAAGATACTTCTCGGCGTCCAGCGCCGCCATGCAGCCGGTGCCGGCAGCCGTGACCGCCTGGCGATAAATCTTGTCCATGACGTCGCCGCAGGCAAACACGCCGTCGACGCTGGTGCGCGTCGTGCCGGGCTCGACGAGGATGTAGCCGTCATCGTCCAGCTTGAGCTGTCCCTTGAACAGCTCAGTCGCAGGCTGGTGACCAATGGCGACGAACGCCCCATCGCACTCGACACGGCTGATCTCACCGGTCCGCTTGTTGCGGATGTCCAGGCCCACGAGCGCCTCTGGCTCGCCGCCGGCAACGAACTCCACGACTTCGCTGTCCCAGATGATGTTCACGTTGGGGCGGGCGAACAGCCGGTCCTGCAAAATCTTCTCGGCGCGAAGCGAATCGCGGCGATGAATCAGCGTGACGTCATGGCTATGGTTGGTGAGGTAGAGAGCTTCCTCGACCGCCGTGTTGCCGCCGCCGATCACCACGACCTTCTTGCCGCGATAGAAGAAGCCGTCGCAGGTCGCGCATGCCGAGGCGCCCCTGCCCTTCATATGCTCCTCGGATGGCAAGCCGAGCCACTTGGCCTGCGCGCCAGTCGAGATCACCAGAGCGTCGGCAAAGTACTGAGCGCCGCTGTCGCCGGTCAGCCGGAACGGCCGCCGGGAAAGGTCGACGGCGCTGATGTGGTCCCACACCATCTTCGTCCCGACATGCTCCGCCTGTGCCTGCATCTCTTCCATGAGCCATGGCCCCTGGATGACGTCACGGAAGCCGGGGTAGTTCTCGACGTCGGTCGTGGTGGTGAGCTGGCCGCCCGGCTGGATGCCCTGGATCACGACTGGGGCGAGGCCAGCGCGGGCGGCGTAGATGGCGGCGGTGAGGCCGGCCGGCCCGGAGCCGAGCACGGCCACACGCGTCGAAATGCTGTTCGTCATGCCAAGCACTTAAGGCGCGCGAACGCACCTCGCAACGCTTGGCTGTAGCCAGGAAGTTAAACTGCGCGGCGCCCCGTGACGAAGTTCCAGATCAGCACGATCACGCCAATGACGAGCAGCAGGTGAATGAGGCCGCCGGCGACGTGGAACGCGAAGAAGCCAAGTGCCCACAGGATGAGCAGGATGATGGCGATCGTCAGAAGCATGGTGAGTTCCTCCTTGATGTCGGCCGCGTAACGGTCAAATGACCAGCGGCGTTCCGCCCCGAAAGATTAAACCAGCCTGCTCTGTTTGACCGCGGCTCCGATGAACCCGGCGAACAACGGATGCGGCTCGAACGGGCGGCTCTTGAGCTCCGGATGGAACTGCACGCCGATGAACCAGGGATGGTCCGGCCGCTCGACGATCTCGGGCAGCTGATCGTCCGGAGACATGCCCGAGAAGATGAGCCCCGTATGCTCCAGCGCGTCGCGATAGTGGACGTTGACTTCGTAGCGATGCCGGTGCCGTTCGCTGATCGTCTCCGAGCCGTAGATCGACCGCACGAGGCTGTTCCCGTCGAGCTTTGCCGGATAGGCACCGAGGCGCATGGTGCCGCCGAGATCGCCGCCGGCGGCGCGCTTCTGGAGCCCCTCCTCGGTCATCCACTCGGTAATCATGCCGACGACCGGCTCGGACGTCTCCCCGAACTCGGTGGTGTTCGCATCCTTGAGGCCCGCAAGGCTCCGCGCACCTTCGATGCAGGCCATCTGCATGCCGAGGCAGATGCCGAAGAAAGGAATCTCCCGCTCGCGAGCGAACTTCACCGACGCGATCTTCCCCTCGCTGCCGCGCTCCCCGAAGCC
>DASVXN010000330.1:0-1627 GCA_036392635.1 Sphingomicrobium sp.
CGTAGAGCCGGTCCAGCGTCCGTGCAGTCTCGATCAGTCCTTGGGTGCTGCCTCCAAACTTTTCACCTGCAGCGAGCTTTCGCACCCACTCCGCCGCAGCCCGGCCGCCCCACTCGTCAGGCGGAGAAGCTAAGCGCTCGGCATTGCGCCCCCTGAAGAGGTCGGCGGAGAAGTCGAAGAACGACCCGTTCTCGTTCCTCATCTGGGCACCCGCTTCCGTGCCGTAGAGGCTCGCCTCGATGACGGCGTCCCTCCCGGCGCTGAGGTTCCACGAGCACGCAATCCGCACGGTGATGCCGTTCGCCAGCTTCAGCTCGGCGACGGCATAGTCTTCCACCTCGTCCGACGTTGCCGGGCGGCCATCGCGCAGCAGGGTTGCATGGGCATCCTCCACCTCCGGGAAGTCGAAGAGCCACAAGGCGAGGTCCACAAGGTGCACGCCAAGGTCGATGAGGCAGCCGCCGCCGGAGAGCTTGGGGTCCCAGAACCAGCCCGCGCCTGGGCCATAGGCGTTATGAAAGGTGAGATCCGCCGCGAACGGCTTGCCGAGCTCAGGCAGCCGCTGGCGGATCGCCTGCATCGCCGCCGTGTGCCGGTACGAGAGATCGACGCCGAGGAGCCGGTCGGCGGCGCGGGCAGCATCGAGCACTTGCTGCACTTCGACGGCGGTGCGCCCCAGCGGTTTCTGGCAGAACACCGCGGCTCCCGCTTCGAGTGCCTGGACGCACTGGCCGGCGTGGAGCGCGCTCGGTGTCGCGATGACGACGCCGTCCAGGCCGAGCGCCAGCATGGCCTCGAGCGACTCCGTCTCGAGCGCGAGCGGTGCCAACGTCTTCGCCTCTGAGACCATCTCCGGATTGGGATCGCAGATGGCCGCTGCCATGGCTTTGCCGGTGGCGAGCATCGCTTCCATGCGATTTCGGCCGATCCAGCCGGTGCCGAGAAACCCTAGCTTGAGCATCAGGCGGGGACGACGACGGCTTTGACGAAATTGCCGGGTCGGTCCCGGGTGGCGTCAAGCGCCTCGCCAAGCTTGTCGAGTGGATAACGATGCGTGATCAGCAGCTTGGGATCGACGAGGCCGCTTTCGATTGCCGCGACCGCTTCCCGCATCCCCTGGAGCGACACGGCGGGGTCGCGCTCGTGAGCATTGACGACGTCGAACCCGCGCCAGTTCCACAGCTGCATGTTGACCTGGCGTGGGCCGTCCTGGTGATAGCCGGCGATAATCAGCCGTCCGCCCTCCCGCGTCAGCTCGGCGGAAAGGTCGAGGGGCCACTGCTTGCCGACCGCCTCGATCACGCGGTCGCAGAACGTGCCGTCCGTCAACTCACGCGTACGCTCGATGATCTGCCAGTGATCGTGCATCGGGATCGTCTCGGCCGCGCCCATCTTGCGCGCGAGCTCCAGCGACTCCTGGCGACGTGAAATGGCGACGACACGTGCGCCGGCATTGGCCGCCAGCCTGACCAGGATCGCCCCGAGGAAGCCGATGCCGATGACGGCAACCGTCTGCCCGGCCTGAATGTCGCTCCGGCGGAAGATGTTGAACGCGCAGCCGAACGGCTCGAGCGGCAGATCGAGGCCCTTGAGCACTTCAGGCAGCTTCACGGCCTGCGAGACCTCG
>DASVXN010000331.1:0-1832 GCA_036392635.1 Sphingomicrobium sp.
AAAGTCCAAGCGTGTCGCGCCGCTCGCTACTTATCGGGGGGGGCGGCGCTGCCGTTTCTCCGCTAATGGCCAAGCCCGTGGTGAAGCGAGGCGCAGAGCAGATCGCGGTCGTTGGCGCGGGCGTATTCGGCGCGTGGACCGCGCATCACCTGCAGCAGGCAGGGCACACGGTCACGCTGATCGACGCTTGGGGACCGGCCCACAGCCGCGCCTCCTCAGGCGGCGAATCCCGCCTCACCCGCGCCGCGTACGGTAAGGACGACATCTACACGCGGATGGCGATGGACTCGCTGCCGCAGTGGAAGGCGCTGAGCGCCATCTCCGGCCTGCCGATCCTCAATCAATGTGGCGTGCTGTTCTTCTTCCCCACCGAAGAGCCCTACGTCCGCGACAGCATCGCCGCGCACAAGAAGTTCGGCCTGCCGACCGACGTTCTGACGCAAGCCCAGATGGCCAAGCGCTTTCCGATGATCGACTTCGAGGGGATCAGGGTCGGACTCTACGAGCCGGAGTTCGGCGCGCTCATGGCGAGGCGCTCCGTCCTAACGCTCGTCGATCGCTTCGTGAAAGCTGGAGGAACCCTCACGAGGGGCTTCGTCCAGCCGCCCATCGCCTCAGGCGAACGCCTCGACCAGATCCGGCTCTCCTCAGGCGAAACCGTCGCGGCTGACCGTTTCGTCTTCGCTGCCGGGCCGTGGCTGCCCAAGCTCTTTCCACAGGTCATCGGTCCGAGGATCGAACCGACGCGCCAGGAAGTGTTCTACTTCGCCACACCGCCCGGCGACCGCCGCTTCCAGCCCGGCGCCATGCCGGGCTGGGCGGACTTTAACGGAGGCGACATCTTCTACGGCTTCCCAGACCTGGAAACGCGCGGCGCCAAGTTCGCCCACGATCAGCACGGCGTGACTGTCGATCCCGACACCCAGAGCCGCCGCCCCACCGAAGCCGCGCTCGCGGAGATCATCGCCTACCGCGACCGCCGCTTCCCGCTGCTCCGCGGCGCGCCGCTCATCGGCGCGGAAGTCTGCCAGTACGAGAACAGCTCCGACGGCGACTTCCTGATCGACCTGCACCCGCAATGGTCGAACGTGCTCATCGCCGGCGGCGGCTCGGGCCACGGCTTCAAGCACGGCCCCGAAGTCGGCCGCTACGCCGCCGGACGTCTCTTGGGATCAGTGAAGCCGGAGCCGCGCTTCAGCCTCGCGAGCAAGGCCGAAGCGCACCACCGCGAAGTGCACTAGGGCCGCCGCGCCACCGCTACCATCGCGGGCCGAAGCAACCGGTCCTTCATCATATAGCCCGGCTGCATTTCTTCGATCACTGTGCCCGGCTCTTGGTCGCTCGGCATCTCGACCATTGCCTGGTGCCGGTGCGGATCGAGCGGCTCGCCTACCGAAGTGATCCGGGTCACGCCGTTGCGCTGGAACACCGCTTCAAGCTCGCGCGCCGTCGCCTCGATGCCTGCCAGGAACTGCGATGCCGTCTGGTCGGAACGGAGCTCGTCGCTGACCGCTGAGAGGGCGCGATCGAGGTGATCCTTGATCGCCAGCATGTCGCGCGCGAAGCCGGCCGCCGCATAGCTCTTCGCCTGCTGCAGTTCCTGCTCGAGCCGGCGCCGCACATTCTGCGTGTCGGCGGCGGCATAAAGCGCCTTCGACTTCGCCTCCTCGAGCTGCTTTTCGAGCTCCGCCACGCGGTCGTGCTCGGCCACTTCCGGCGAGCCTTCGGCAGTCTCCTTGCGGATCTCCTCGGCTTCTTCGTGCAGATGTTCGTCTTTGGTTGCTTCTGTCATGCCATCAATCTCGTGAGCGCTTTCGCAGTGAAATCAACCA
>DASVXN010000332.1:0-3959 GCA_036392635.1 Sphingomicrobium sp.
TATGCTGCGGCCCGGCGCCGTCCTCGGCGAGCACCTGAAGGGTGTTCCGGAGCGCGCGGGCGAACTGGCCGTGAAGCGTATATTCGGGGAAACTCTCATTCTCGTCCCAGCCGACGATCCCGGCGGTGAAGATCATGCGCCCGTTCGCGCTCACTCCGTTCGAATAGCCCTTCGGCCGAGGCCAGTTGGGCGGCTGCAGAAACCTCATGTCATTGCCCCCTTCAACAAATCGCGAGCGATGATCTGCCGCTGCACTTCGCTCGCGCCTTCGTAGATGCGGAGCGCCCGAATGTCGCGATAGAGCTCCTCGACCTTCACGCCGCGAGTGACGCCGGCACCGCCGTGAAGCTGCACTGCAGCGTCGATCACCTGCTGGGCGGCTTCGGTCGCGTGAAGCTTGGCCATGGCAGCGGCACGGCGGTTGTCGACGCCGCCCTCATCCTGCTGCCAGGCGGCACGGTAGATGAGCAGCGCGGACGCGTCGATCAGGACGGCCATATCGGCGAGCTTCGCCTGCGTGACGGCATTGTCCGCAAGAGTGGCGGTCCCGAGACGGCGGTCGCTCGCGAAGCGGCCCGCTTCGTCGAGCGCGCGCCGGGCAAGCCCAAGCGCCGCTGCGCCGACGGTGACGCGGAACAGGTTGAGCGTTTCCATTGCGATGCGGAAGCCTTCGCCTGGTTCGCCGACGATCGCGTCGGCGGGGACACGCACGTTGTCGTAACGGAGCTTAGCAAGCGGATGGGGCGCGACGACCTCGATCCGCTCTTCCACCGCAACCGCTTCGGCGGGCACGATAAATGCCGAAAGCCCATGGGCCCCTTCGCCTTCGCCAGTGCGTGCAAAGGTGACGTAGAAATCGGCGATGCCGCCATTCGAGATGTAGGTCTTCTCGCCGACGATCACCCACTCGTTGCCGTCCCGCATGGCGGAGGTCTGCAGGTTCGCTGCGTCCGATCCGCAGTCCGGTTCGGTCATTGCAAAGGCGGCAACCACCTCGCCGCTGGCGACCTTCGGCAGCCACTGGAGCTTCTGTTCTATGGTGCCGAAGAGCGAAATGGCGCCGGAGCCGAGACCCTGCATTGCGAAGGCGAAATCCGCGAGCGCGGAATGATAGGCGAGCGTCTCTCGAGCGATCGCCAGGCTGCGGACGTCCGGACGCTGGTCACCGTCCGCGACACAAAGCTTCAGGAAGCCAGCGCTCCCAAGATCCGACACGAGCGATCGGCAGGCCGCGTCGAGGTCGTCCCGCTGCGGCGCCATCGACTCGCACCAGTCATTGAGCGCAACGGCAAGCTCGCGGTGCCTGGGGGCAAAGAACGGCCAGGCGAGGAAGTTGCGGTCAGGCAAGGCCTGACTCCCGAAACGCAGCAAATGCAGCAGTGCTACGCATGTGCGGGACAGCGCCGGTTGAGAAGAACGCGCCTTGATAACGAGAGGTCATCGCTGCCAGAGTAACCTAAACGACAGTCGGTAGGACAGCCCCACCGGCACCACTCAGTCCCCGTGGAACTCCGGTTGGCGCTTGTCGGCGAAAGCCTCGTAGGCGCGCCTGAAATCGTTGGTGCCCATGCAGTGGGCCTGGACCCGCGCTTCGACCTCAAGGGCTTCGTCGAGCGACATCGCGGCTTCGCCGTCGAGCTGCCGTTTCGTTAGCGCATGGGCGATGCTGGGCCCTCTTGCCAGTTCGGCGGCAAGCGCGTTCGCCTCTGCCATGACGTCTTCCACGACACGATTGTAAAATCCCCACGCGAGTCCCTCGTCGCTGGTCATGTCGCGGCCGGTGAACAGCAGTTCGGCGGCGCGGCCCATGCCGATGATCCGCGGAAGCCTCGTACAAGCGCCCATGTCGGCGCCCGACAGACCGACCCGGACGAACAGGAAGGCTGTCCGTGCGGAAGGCTGCGCAAAACGGATGTCGCTCGCCATCGCGAGGATCGCACCCGCACCGGCGCAGACCCCTTCGACCGCCGCGATGATCGGCTGCGGACAGGATCGCATGGCGCGGACCAGATCTGCAGTCATTCGCGTGAAGTGCCTCAGTCCCCCTTCATCCATCTTCGTGAGGGGACCGATGATGTCATGCACATCGCCGCCCGAGCAGAAGTTGCCGCCCGCGCCGCGAAGCACGACGACCTTCACCTGGCGGGTATGTTTGAGCTGCCAGAAAGTGTCGCGCAGCTCGTCATAGCTTTCGAAGGTGAGCGGGTTCTTCCGTTCGGGGCGGTTGAGCGTGACTGTCGCGACATAGTCCTTGACCTCCCACAGGAAGTGCTTCGGCTCGTAGGTTGCCGGGTTCCAGCTCACGCGCTGGTCCCTCCATCGATGGTGATCGCGGCGCCGTTGATGTCGCGGGAAAGCGGCAGGCACAGCATGGCGATGATATTGGCGATCGCCTCCGGATCGACCAGCCGGCCGCTCGCATTCATGTTGGTGATTGCGGAGCGGGCATCGCCTTCGCTGCGTCCGGTGATCTGCGAGACGCGGGCGACCGATTGGTCGGTCATGGGCGTATCGACATAGCCGGGGCACACGGCGTTCACCGTCAGGTTGGTCTTCGCATATTCGGCGGCAAGGCTGCGGCTAAGGCCGAGCAGGCCGTGCTTGGAGGCCGCATAATGTGCCGCATAGGGAACGCCACGCAGGGACGCGACAGAGGCGACGAACACAAGGCGGCCGCTGTCGCTCTTCGACAAATCCTCGATCGCGGCATGAGCGCAATCGAAGGCGGCGGTCAGGTTCGTAGCGATGATACGGTCCCAACTCTCCCGCTTCATCTTGTGGAACGGTGCGCTCTCGGCAACGCCGGCGTTGACGATCAGCAGGTCGATGGGCCCATTCGCTGCCCGTGCCTCCTCGAAGGCTGAGGCGATGCGACCCGGCGCGGTGACGTCGCACTGGATGGCAGTCCCACCGAGGCGTTCGGCAACCGCGTGCAACGGCTCCATCCGACGGCCAAGAAGCGACAGCTTTGCGCCCGCAGCGCCGAGGTGGCTCGCAGCGGCGGCGCCGATGCCGGTCCCTCCACCCGTGATCAGCGCGTGACGGCCGGCAAGCGGAGACTCTGCAACCATTCTACACCCCTCGTATCCTGCTTGGCCGATGCGCCCCGAGGTGGCAAGGCGGCGGGCATGAAGATCGCCATCCTGGAGACCGGCGCCCCGCCCGGCACGCTAGTGGAAGAGTTCGGCGACTATGCCGCAATGTTCGCGGAGCTGCTTGGGCCGGGGTTCGACGTGGCGAGCTTCGACGTGCAGGCAGGGGAGCTGCCGCAAGACCCGAGCTCTCACGCTGGCTATCTGATCACTGGCTCGCCCGCGGGTGTCTACGACCCGCTGCCGTGGATTGCGCCACTGCAGGAGTTCATCCGTGCGGCGAAAGACAGCAAGATGGTGGGGGTCTGCTTCGGGCACCAGGTGATGGCCGAGGCGCTCTCCGGCAGGGTGGAGAAATCGGACAAGGGCTGGGGCGCGGGGCTGCACCGCTACGATGTGCTTCGGTCGGAGCCGTGGATGGACGCGGCCGCGACCATTGCCGCGCCGGCATCCCACCAGGACCAGGTCGTGGTGCAGCCGCCGAACACCGATGTGATCGCGGCATCCGAGTTCACGCCGTTTGCTGCGCTTGCGTGGCGGGACCGGCCCGCGATCTCGCTGCAATTCCACCCGGAATTTTCGCCAGCCTATGCGAAGGCGCTGATCGAGAAGCGCTATGATGTGGTGCCGGATCCTGAGCGTGCGATCGCTTCGCTCGACGCTCCCAACGACAATGAACGTGTGGGCGGTTGGATCAGGCGCTTCCTGGAGGCATAGGCGCCAGCAAAGCCAAGTGGAGAGCTAAGCCATGAAGACCCGCGCCGCCGTCGCGTTCGAAGCCAAGAAGCCGCTGGAGATCGTCGAGGTCGACCTCGAGGGTCCTAAGGCCGGCGAGGTGCTGGTCGAGATCATGGCGACCGGCATTTG
>DASVXN010000333.1:0-8115 GCA_036392635.1 Sphingomicrobium sp.
CATTTCGACTCAAACGCCCTGCCAATTCCTTGACCGTGGCGTCAACCGCGGGCGACTAACTGCAGCGTGGGTGGGGAAGCGGATACGATCGGCATTGCCGAGGCGCGCAGCGCACTGGCCTGGTGGCTGGATGCGGGCGTCGACATCGCCATCCAGGAAGAGCCGCGCGACTGGCTGAAGCCGCCGGCCCCTAAACCCGTCGCCAAGGTCGCCGAAGCTCCGGCCGAGCCGCCGAACATCGCACCGCCCAGCCACGACACGCTGGCCGAACTCCAGCAATGGCTGGCGAGCAGCGCGCAACTTCCCCTTGCCTCTGCCACGGCTCGGCGAATCATGCCGCAGGGGCCCGAGAATGCCACCGTCATGCTTCTGACCGAAGCACCGACCCTGGAGGATTTCGCAGCGGGGCAACCCATCGGCGGCGAATCCTGGGAGCTTGCCAAGCGCATGCTCGCCGCCATCAAGGTACCGGTCGAAGAAGCCTACAGCGCCTCGCTCTCCTGCTTGCATGTGCCCGGCGCGCGGATGAGCCTCGCCGACCGGGAAGCCTGCGCCGAGATCGCCCGGCAGCACATCAAGCTCGCCAAGCCCAAGCGGCTGCTGCTCCTCGGCGATGGACCGGCGCAGGCGCTGCTCGGCAAGCCGCTGCCACAGGCTCGGGGACACGTTCACAAAGTCGAGGGAGTGAGGACGGTTGTCACCTTCCACCCCCGGCAACTGATTAATCAACCTTCAAACAAGTCCTTGGCATGGAAGGATTTGTTGCTGCTGATGGAGGACGAGTCTTGAAGTCCGGACTGCTCGCGTTTGGAGCCCTCATCTGGTCCGCGCCGGTATTTGCGCAGGCCTCGCCGGACCCTCTGGCACCTCTACCCTCGGCACCGCCGACGACGCCGTCCGCGCCCGGGCAACCCCCTGCCGCTCCCGAGGCTCAGCCGGCTGATGCGCAGCCTCAGCCGCAGCAGCCGATCGTTGTCACGCAGGCGGCCCCTCCCCCCAAGCCGATCTACGTGCCGAAGGACTGGCGCGGCGTGTTCGACGCGATCGATGCCGGGCAGTGGGCGTCCGCCAGGGCCGGCATCGCTGCCCTGCCGCGCAGCATCCTGACTCCCGTTGCGAAGGCTCAGCTTTACACGGCCAAGGGCTCGCCGGTCGTCGACCTCGCCTCCATCCAGGCGCTCCTCGCCGAGGCGCCGGAGCTTCCCGAGGCCGACCAGCTTGCCGCCATGGCCGTGAAGCGCGGGGCGACAACGCCGCTCGCGACGATTCCCGCGAAGCCCGCTTACAACATCGGCTCGGCGCCCATCCGCTACAAGGCTCGCCCCGTTCAGGGCGAGCCTTATGCCGACCAGCTCCGGGCGATCCTCGATCCGCTGATCAAAACCAACGATTCGGCCGGCGCCGAGGCGCAGCTGCTGACCTATGGACCGCAGCTGTCCTACGAAGCACGCGCCGAGGCAGGACAGCGCGTGGCGTTCGCCTATTACGTCAACGGCCTGGACCTCGACGCGCGCCGGGTCGCCGACACGTGGCGGGCAGGTGCAACCGGCGAATGGGCGAGCCAGGCGGCGTGGATTTCCGGCCTGGCGTCGTGGCGCATTGGTGATTTCAACGCTGCATCTACTGCCTTCCAACAGGTCGCCCAGCTTGCCCAGCAGCGCGAGCTTCGTGCCGGCGGCTACTATTGGGCCGCACGCTCGGAGCAGGCCATCGGGCGCCCCGGATCGGTGCAGAGGCTCCTGAGGTCGGCAGCGTCCACGACGGAATCGTCGGAAAGCTTCTACGGCCTCCTCGCCCGCGAGACGCTCGGAATGCCGACGAAGCTGCAGGGCGATCCATTCGTCGGCTTCGATCCGCCGGTCGATCACCTCCCGAACGTGCAGCGGGCCGTCGAGCTGGCGAAGATCGGCGAACCCGCGCTGGCGGAGGAAATGCTCCGGCACCAGGCGAAGATCGGTCTCGTCACCGAGCACCATGCCCTCATCCAGGTCGCCAAACGGCTCGACCTCCCGGCAGCGCAGCTGTGGCTCGCGAACAACGGTCAGTGGGGCGCGAAGTCGGACGCGGACGATCGCTATCCGATGCCGTCCTGGCGGCCGGTCAACGGATGGCGCGTCGATCCGGCGCTCGCCTTCGGGCACATCGTCCAGGAATCGGCGTTCCGCCGAAGCGCGGTCAGCCTCGCGGGTGCTGTCGGCCTTATGCAGGTGCTTCCGATCACGGCACAGCAGGAAGCCAGCAGCCGCGGCCTCAGCTACAGCCGAGCTGCGCTGACCGATCCCAAGTACAATCTCGAGTTCGGGCAGAGCTTCATCGAGCGCATGCGGAGCTCGCCAAGCACCGCGGGCCAGCTCCCGCGAATCATTGCGTCCTACAATGCAGGCCCGCTGCCGGTCGCGCGCTGGGCGGCGATCAACGACAAGGGCGATCCCCTGCTGTGGATCGAGTCCCTGCCCTATTGGGAAACGCGTTACTACGTGCCGTCCGTGCTCCGTAACATGTGGGTCTATCAGGGCCTCAACAATCAGGACACGACCAGCCTGAAGGACATGGCGCAGCATCGCTGGCCGAGCTTTCCGACGAGGCTCACCGCGCTGAACAACTAACAACGTTCTTGTTCTGTTCTTGTCTTAGGATTAGGCTGGCAACATGCCGGTCGAGTCGAGCCATGGACGCGGGGCGACCCGCAACAGCACGCCCACGCGCTTCAATCTCAAGGAGCGCATCTCCGAGGGAGACTGGCTCGACCAGGTAGAAGCGCTCGACGGCGTGCCGACGCGCCGGACCACCGTCACGATCGAGCATCCCAAAGCCATCCTGACCCGCAACAGCTCCCCCGACATCGGCTTCGACCGCTCGGTGAACGCGTTCCGGGGATGTGAGCATGGCTGCATCTACTGCTTTGCCCGGCCGACCCATGCCTATCACGACCTCTCGCCCGGAGTGGATTTCGAGTCCCGCCTGTTCGTGAAGCCCAATGCGGCTCAGCTCCTCCATGCGGCACTGTCTCGGCCGGGATACGAGTGCCGCTCGATCGCCATGGGGACCAACACCGACCCCTATCAGCCGATCGAGGAGCGTTGGCGGATCACGCGTTCGCTCGTGGAATTGCTGGTTGAGACCCGTCATCCGTTCACGATCACGACCAAGTCGGATCGGGTGCTCCGCGACATCGACTTGTTGAAGCAGGCAGCGGACCTGCGCCTGGCGGCAGTGGCAATGTCGGTGACGTCGCTCGACCCCAAGATCGCGCGGACGCTGGAACCTCGCGCGCCTCAACCGCGGAAACGCCTCGCCGCCGTGAAGGCGCTCAACGATGCAGGCGTCCCGTGCTCCGTGGCCATTGCTCCCGTCGTGCCGCAGATCACCGATCATGAGCTGGAGCACATCGTCGAAGCGGCGGTGGAGGCCGGTGCAGCCGGTGGTTTCTACCTGCCCGTGCGGCTCCCGCACGAGGTCGCGCCGCTGTTCCGCGCCTGGCTCGACGAGCATTTCCCCGATCGCGCCGCCAAGGTGATGGCAACCATCCGATCGCTACGGGGCGGACGTGACAACGACCCGAACTTCTTCAGCCGCATGCGTGGGCAAGGGCCTTGGGCAGACCTGCTCCGCACGCGCTTCGAGAAAGCCTCGAAGCGCTACGGGCTGCGTCAGGCCAAGTTCGAGCTCCGCACCGACCTCTTCCAGCCGCCCGAAGGCAGTCAGATGCGGCTGCTCTGATCGACCAACTGCTTATTTTTGTCGATGCGGGGCGATGACTTGGCCGACGGCCCTGCTAGGCGTCGCTGATGAACCGATCGCTCATTGCCACCTTCCTCCTCGCCACCGCCTTTCCCACCTTCGCCCAGCGGCCCGCGCCGCCGCTTGCGCCCCCAGTCCTCGTCGACCCGAAGGTTGCCGCACTCCGTGACCAGGCGCTCGCCAACGATCATTATGCCTGGGACATCACCGAAGGCCTGACGACCGAGGTCGGACAGCGGCTCGCGGGGACCGAAGCCGACGCGCGCGCCCGGGACTGGGCCGTGAAGCGGCTCAAGGCGCTCGGCTTCTCGAACGTGCACGTCGAGCCGTTCACGATGCCCGTGTGGACACGCGGCGCCGAAAGTGCCGAGATCGTCTCGCCCTTCCCCCAGAAGCTCGCGGTTGCTGCACTCGGCTACAGCGCCTCAACGGGACCCGCAGGCGTCACCGGTGAGGTCGCCTACTTCGACGGCATCGACGCGCTCCGCGCCGCTCCCGACGCAGCGGTCCGGGGCAAGATCGTCTTCATCGACCATCACATGATGCCGGCGCAGGACGGGGCCGGTTACGGCCAGTTCGGTGCGGCGCGGCGCCAGGGACCAACGATCGCGTCCCAGCGAGGCGCGCTTGCGATCGTGGTGCGCTCGATCGGCACCGACCATCACCGCAATCCGCACACCGGCGTTCAGTATTTCACCGATGGAGCGGCTCCGATCCCTGCGGGGGCCCTGTCGCTGCCCGACGCGGAGCAACTGGTCCGCATCATCAAGCGCGGCCTTCCGGTCACGATGCACCTGACGCTCGTCAGCGAGCGCCGCGAGAATGGGGAGTCGGGGAATGTCGTCGCGGAAGTGCCGGGTCGCGACCCCAGGGCCCCCATCCTGCTCGTCGGCGGGCATCTCGACAGCTGGGACCTTGGCACTGGCGCAATCGACGACGCATCCGGCGTCGCCATCGTCACTGCCGCGGCGAAGCACATCATGAACGCAGGGCGTCCGCTCCGCACGATTCGCGTCGTCTGGTTCGGCGCGGAGGAGCCCGGGGGCCTGGGCGGCGCAGCGTTCGCAAAGGCGCATGCGGGCGACCGCTACGCCATCGCCGGCGAGAGCGACTTTGGCGCGGACCGAGTGTGGCGGTTCAGCTCCCAATACCTGAAGACCGATCCCGCGCTCCATTCTCAGCTCACGGCAGCGCTTGCTCCGCTCGGCATCGTCAAGAACGACAAGGGCGACGCCGACGGCACCGACGTCGAGGCGACGATCGAAGCCGGAGCACCGTGGATTTCGCTCAACCAGGACGGCTTACGCTACTTCGATTATCATCACACGCCCGACGATACGCTCGACAAGGTTGATCCAGCTCAGCTTCGGCAGAACGTCGCCGCGTGGACGGCCGCGCTCGCCGTACTTTCCGGCGGGATTGAACCGGGAGCGAAACAGCCAAAACGGCGTTGAGACCACGAACAAGGGAGGAACCCATGCGCATTGCACTTGCCATTCCGCTTCTGCTTCTCGGCGCCTGCAACGTCAGCAAGGACGGCAATTCGGTGACCGTCCAGTACGACCAGAACAAGGCCGAGAGCACCGCGGCCGACATCGGCAACACCGCCCAGAACATCGGCCAGGACATCGCCAACGATGTTCAGAAGACCGGCGACAAGATCGAGAACAAGGTCGGCAACACGGACGTGGATGTGAACGTCAACACGAACGAACACACGGACGCGACGCACACGAATACGACCACGACGACAACGACCAAGACCGAGAACAAGCACTGAACGGCGTGGGTGGCTCGATGGAGCCACCCACCTTCATCTCAGGGGCGCGCCAACTCGTCCGCGATGTTATTGGCGCCATAGACCTTCCGCAGCGCTTCGCTCACCACCGCCGCTGACACCGCGACGGTTCGGTTCTTCGCCGGATCGTAGCCGTAGTTGCCGCCGATCGAGTGGATGTTGCCGTCGAACACGGCGCCGATGACCTCACCCTTGGCGTTGATCAGCGGGGAACCGGAGTTGCCGCCGATGATGTCGTTGGTGGTCGAGATGTTGAACACGGTTTGCGGGTTCAGCTTGCCCTTTGCCGCGATCCAGCGCGGGTCGAGCTTGAACGGATCCTGCCCCGTGGCCCGTTCGTAAAGGCCGCTCGTATAGGTGAAAGGCGCGACCTCCTTGCCCTTCTCGTTCCACCCGGCGATCTGCCCGTAGGACAGCCGCAAGGTGAACGTCGCGTCGGGGTAGACGCTCGTTCCGAGGGCGGCGAACCGCGCCTTCGCCAGGGCTTCCGATGCCGCCGTGATCGGCCCATCGACATTCTCGTTCCACTGCGACAGCAGTTGCCGGCCGGCGGGATCGATTTTGAGGACATATTGGATCATCGGATCCTTGGACGCCTTCACAGCGGCCAAACCACCGTCCCACAGCGCCTTTCGCACAGCCGTGTCGCCAAGCCGCGACTTCGCAAGCGCAGCCGAAAGCTGCTCAGGGCTCTCGCGGCCAAGCAGCAGCTTGGTGTTCGGATCGTCGGCGGTCAGATACTCGCGTGCCTTGCTCAACCAGAACTCCAGCGTCTGCTGCTCGAGCGAAGCATAGACCGGCACAGGGTCGAGGACCTGCTTCTCGAGCAGCGGCAACTGCGAATCCGCATAGCCCGGTAGCCGCTCGGCGGACGGCTTCTCCCGCTCCGCAGCGGCCCGGACGAGAGCCTTGGCATAGCTGAAAAGCTGCGAACCCGACGGCCCGCGTTCGACGAAGCTGTACGGCAGATAGAGGTTGCGTTGCTGACGCGTTGCCGCCGCGATCGTACCCCACGGGTCGGGCGTACCCGCAGCCGCCAGCGCTCGCTGGGCTGCCGGATTGCCTCGAAGCGCGGCTTCGTCGCGAGCCTTCGCCGCGAGGAACGCCTCGTCGTTCAGCGTGAACAAACGGCCGAAGTAGACCTTATAACTGTTCTCAAGACCGAACAGCAGGTCCTGGGCAATGCGGCGGTTCTCCGCGCTTTCTTCGCTGAAACGCAACAAGCGGCCGCGCAGTTCGGAATAACGCAGCGACGTCACGGGCAAGGTCAGCTCCCGCTGGGTCGCGAGTTGCGCCATCGTCAGCTGACGATCCGTCCCGCCGGGGTTACCTGCAACGAAAACCGGCTCGCCCGCGCGCGGCGCCGACGCATTCCACTTGAGGTGGTCCGGCGTCTTCACGGGCGCGCCATTCTCGTAGAGGCGGACGAACGCGCTATCGAGGTCGTAGCGCGGGAAGTTGAAGTTGTCGGGATCCCCGCCGAAGAAGGCGGTCTGCACGCCCGGCGAGAAGATCAGCCGGACGTCGGAGTACTTGCGGTACTTGTACAGCTTGTACTGACCGCCGTGGTAGAGATTCACGACCTGGCAGCGATCCTTGGCGGTGTCCGCGCAGCTCTGCTTCTCAATGGTGCTCGTAACCGCAGTCCGCGCCTTTACCAGGGCGTCGCCGGCAAGACCCTTGCCCGCCGCCGTGACCTGCGGCGTTACGTCGCTGATGGACGTCAGGATCTCCGCCTGCATCCCGGCGCACTTGCGTTCCTCGGCCGCGTTCAGGGCCGTATAGCCGTTGGTGTAGTAATCGTGCCCCTTGGAGGAGAGGTTCTGCGCACATTCGGCGACGCAATGGTTATTCGTGAGCACCAACGCATTGCCGCTGACGATCGACGCCGAGCAGCCGCTGGAGAGGCGGACGGCATTGCTGCGCACGCGGTCGAGCCAGGCCGGCGTGATATCGACGCCATACTTCGACTTCACCGCCGCAGCGGGAAAGTTGTCGAACGTCCACATGCCCTCGTCGGCAAGCGCCGGCGCCCCGCACAGGACCGTGCCGGCGAGCAAAAATCGTATCGCTTTCATCAGTGCCTCCCCCAACTGTGCTGCTGTTGATGCAGCAGCCTTCGAGCGACAGCAATCGCGAAGTGAACAGGGATTGGAGAGGTGGTCGGGGAGACAGGATTCGAACCTGCGACCCTCTGCTCCCAAAGCAGATGCGCTACCAGGCTGCGCTACTCCCCGACGGCCTGCAGCTAGGCGAGATCGTCGTTCTCGCCAACCCTTGATCGGTCCGCGGCAGCGATGGTGGGCCCGGCAGGATTCGAACCCGCAACCTAGCCGTTATGAGCGGCCGGCTCTACCGTTGAGCTACAGGCCCCCACCGGCGCTGTTCCGATAGACGAAAGCGCGGGCGAGCGCCAAGGGCGCGATGGTCAGGCCCTGGGAAAGACGAGAGCGACATTGTCGCGTGTGGCGGCGAGGTCCCCACCTGCGATCCGGGCGAGCCCGCGGAGCAGGCGAAGCATGAAGGCGCTGGCGCCGCCACCGGCGCTGCCGCGCAGCATCTCGGCTTCAGACATG
>DASVXN010000334.1:0-6540 GCA_036392635.1 Sphingomicrobium sp.
GCGGCGGTGTGTAGGCCGGGGCGGCTCGCCGGGCGAAACCGGTCTTGGCGCGCAGCGTCACGCCGAACGTCCGCGGCTCGCCGAGGAACGCGTTGTACAGCTGCGTCGAGCGAGTGATGTAGCCGGCCTGGACGCCGCGAGTTGTTCCCGACCCTTGCAGCGGCGAGTCGAAGCCGACCTGGATGAAGTTCTTGTCGAACAGGTTCTGGCCCCACAGCTCGATGGCCCAGGCGTCGTCCGGACCATGCACGCCGATGCGGCCGTTCACAGTCGTATAGCCGTCCTGCGTCTTCTCGATGTCGAGGTCGGAACCGGTGTTGTACCGGCTCATGTACCTGGCATCGACATAGACGAGGCCGCGGAGGCCCGACCCGCCGATCGGCGGCGTCCAGGCTGCTGACCCCGTTGCCGTCCACTTCGGAGCGCCGGAGACGCGGCGTCCAGGCAGCTGGAACAAATAGTCGTTGAGCGGCTTGCCGCTCGCACCGACCAGATTGTGGCGGTACTTCGTGTCGGACATCGTCACGCCGCCGTTGATCGAGAGATCACGCATCGGACGGGTAAACGCCTCGAGCTCGAAGCCTTGGCTGCGCACGCCTGCACGGGTCTTGCCGGTGCATGCTCCGGTGCGGGAGCTCGTATCCGTGTCCGCCCCGTTCAGATCGTCGCTGCAGCTGTTGATGCTCTCGACGATGAAGTTCAGGCCATTGAAGGTGTTCAGCTGGAAGTTGCGGAATACCTGGTGGAACACTGCAAAGTTCACGTCGATGCCACGGCCGTGATACTTCAGGCCCGCCTCGAATGCGTCGTTCAGCTCAGGCTTGAACTGCAGGTCCGCGCCTGAAGCGACGACGCCCTGGCAACCCTTCTGCGCCGCACTGACGCAGATGGCGCCGCTGCCCGACAGCGGTGGCGTGCCGAGCACGGCCGTTCCGGGCGTCGCCGGGACCGTGCTCGGGATCGGCTGCGCCCGCCACAGTGCCGATCGGTCGAGGTTGAAGCCGCCCGCCTTATAGCCCTTGGAATAACTGGCGTAGGTGAGCAGCCGGTCCGTCGCCTTGTAGCTGAGCACCGCAGTGCCGGAGACCTTCGACTCCGTGCGCTTGTCATCGATTCCGAAAGCGCCGCCAGGAGCGCTCGGGATCACGCACGGGAACTGCTGCAAGGCGCTGCCGGAGAGGGCCGTGCAGATCAGGTTGTTGTCGGCGAGGTCAGCGCTGAGCGTCTTTCGCTCATGCGTATACCGGGCGCCGAGCGTGACTTTCAGCCGCTCCGTGACCGAGAAGATATTGTGGGTGAACAGCGCCCAGTTGTTGCTGTTCTGCCGGTAGGAGTCGTCCAACCCGACCCCGTTGAACGTGAGTGCCGGGCTGCTCAGGTTGGCGTAGCCGTTGTTGCCGAACGGCGCGACGCTGAAGTTCGGCAGCGGGATGCTCGCCGGCAACCCGGTGTTCGGCAGCCGCGCGAAGCCCGACAAAGCCGCGATGTTGCCGGCAAGGCTGGCGGCTGTTGTGCCGAGGCTCGCTGCCAGCGCCGCATTGCCGGCTGCCGCTGCGGCGGCGGCACCTGCTGCGGCTTGGTTGTAGGAGTTGATAAGCGAAGCGCGGACTCCGCTCGCGACCGGCGTGTTGAAGCAGGTTGGTGATGCGCCTGGCGCCAGCAGGGTTGCGGGGGAGCCGTTGGCGACGAAGTTCGCGGCGATCAGGCAATTGCCGTAGCGCGCGTAGTCGTTGCCGTAGGCGAGGTTGTCGTCCACCGCGAGCTTCTCGTTTGCGTAATAGCCGCCAAACAGCCAGTCGAGCTTGTTGTCGAAGGCATCGCCCTGGAGGCGCAGTTCCTGCGAGAACGTCCTGAAACGGTTGAACGAATTGCCGTCGCTGGCCCGGTAGAGGATGTCGAGATTGTTGTAATCGGCGTCCGTGCCGCGGGTGTACTTGTTGAACCGATAGGCGGTGATCGAGGTCAGCTCGGCTCCACCAAGGTCGTAGGTCAGCTCGCCCGAGAGGCCCCAGTCCTTGACCTTGGAATCATAATCACGGCCCGGACTGATCGCGATACGGCGGGAGAAGGTGTCGTCGTTGATAATGCCGCCGAGCCCGCGCTCGATCGCGGCGATCGTCGAGGGTTGCGGCCCAGCGGCGGTGACGTCCTGCACCGGCAGATAGGTGGCGCCGCAGCATTCTTCGTCGCGCTTCGCATAATCGCCGATGATGCGGAGCGAGAGATTGTCGTTGGGCTGGAACAGCACCTGGCCGCGCAGCAGCCAGCGGTCGCGATCATTGATGCGCCGCCCCGAGACGACGTCCTTGAGGAAGCCGTCGCGCTTCATCCACACGCCGTCGAGGCGCGCCGCGACGGTGTCGCTGATCGGACCGGTCACGCTGCCCTGGACGCGGCGAAGGTTGTAGTTGCCGATGTCGACTTGGCCGCTCACTTCGGGAGTGAACCGGGGCTTGGCAGTGATGATCGAGATCAGGCCCGCCGACGTATTGCGGCCGAACAAGGTGCCCTGAGGACCGCGCAGCACCTCGATCCGGTCGAGCGGACCGAGTTCGGTCAGGCCGGCGCCGACGCGCGAGCGGTAGACGCCGTCGATGAAGACGCCGACGGAGCTTTCAAGGCCCGGGTTGTCGCCGACGGTACCGATGCCGCGGATGTTCGCGCGAGCGGCCCCGCCTTCGGAAGAGGTCGAAAAGACGTTCAGCGACGGCGCGACCTGGTTCAGCGCCCGAATGTCGGTCGCGCCGGTGTTGCGGAGGTTCTCCGCGGTGACGGCGCTGACCGCCATCGGCACGTCGGACAGCGCCTGATTGCGGCGTGTGGCCGTGATGATGATGTTGCCGGTGTCCACCGGCTGCGGCTCGACCGCCTGGGTCTGAACTGCCGCAGTCTGGGCCGTGGAACTCTCGGTCGGGGGCGCCGTCGTCGGCTTGCCGCTCTCGTTGGTCGGAAGTGGAGTAGTTTGCGCGAAAGCCGGAGTGGCGACAGCCATCAGGCCAGCCGACGCCAGGAAGGCGGACTTGCGGATCATTCTTTTCTCTCCCCTTCGGGCGAGTGATCGCCCGATCGGGGCTGAGGCTAGACCTGAACCGCGCTCGATGGAAAGATTGCGAACAGCCGCACGCGTATAATGGCGTACGGCTGCAGCAATTCGGCAACAGGGATGTAAGTAAGGCCTATCCGGCCTACGCTTACTTGGGTGCGAGCACCATCAGCATCTGGCGGCCTTCCATGCGCGGGTGCGCCTCGACCTTGGCGACTTCCGCGGTCTGTTCCTGCACGCGGCGAAGCACAGCCATGCCTAGCTCGCCATGGGCCATTTCTCGGCCGCGGAAACGCATGGTGACCTTCACCTTGTCGCCTTCCTCGAGGAACTCGACGACCTTCTTCATCTTCGTGTCGTAGTCGTGGTCGTCGATGTTCGGACGCATCTTGATCTCCTTGATCTCCTGCGTCTTCTGCTTCTTGCGCTGCTCGTTGGCCTTCTTCTGGGCCTCGTACTTGTAGCGACCGATGTCGAGGAACTTGGCGACCGGCGGGTCGGAGTTCGGGGAAATCTCGACGAGGTCCAGCCCCACCGATTGTGCCTGCTCGAACGCTTCGCGCGTATACATCACGCCCAGGTTTTCGCCGTTTTCGTCGATCACCCTGACTTTTTGGGACTGGATGAACTCATTGAAGCGAGGGCCGCTCATTGGCGGCGGGGGCGCCATTCCTCGGCGCGGATAGGGCGGTGGTATAGCGAAGACTCCGTTGTAATTGTTGAACCGGTACAAATTAAGCATTCGCAGGCGGCCTGAAAAGTCCACCCGCGAGAATGTGAGTCATTTTAGCCGCGCACTGTGGCGCGGAGTCGTCAACGCAGGTCAGGCGGAACGGCCTCATCGCGCATCATAGAAATGGCCTCGTCAAGCGACATGACGAGCTGCCGCTCCTCGCTGCCGAGCCGCCGGACGGCCACCGTGCCCTCCTCGGCCTCGCGCTTGCCGACGACCAGCAGCAGGGGAACCTTGGTGAGGCTGTGCTCACGCACCTTGTAGTTGATCTTCTCGTTGCGCAGGTCCGTCTCGACGCGCAGCCCGGCGGCCTGGAGCTTCTTCGCGGCCTCCTGAGCGTACCCATCCGCGTCCGAGACGATGGTTGCGACCACCGCCTGCACCGGCGCGAGCCAGAGCGGGAACTTGCCCGCATAGTGCTCGATCAGGATGCCGATGAAGCGCTCGTAGGACCCGAAGATTGCGCGGTGGAACATGATCGGGCGGTGCTTCTGGCCGTCCTCGCCGATGTAGGTCGCGTCGAGGCGCTCCGGCAGAACGCGGTCGGACTGCAAGGTGCCGACCTGCCACGTACGACCGATGGCATCCTTGAGGTGCCATTCGAGCTTAGGCGCGTAGAAGGCGCCTTCGCCCGGCAGCTCTTCCCAGCCGAACTCTTCGTTCGCCATCCCTGCTGCGACGACTGCCTGGCGAAGCTCCTCTTCCGCCTTGTCCCAGTCCTCGTCGCTGCCGAACCGGTTGTCCGGCCGCAGCGCCAGCTTGATCGCATAATCAAAGCCGAAGTCCTTGTAGACCCGCGCGGCGAGCTCGCAGAACGCTCGCGCCTCGTCGACGATCTGGTCCTGACGGCAGAAGATGTGGGCGTCGTCCTGCGTGAACTGGCGCACTCGCATCAGCCCATGGAGCGCGCCGTGCGGCTCGTTCCGGTGGCAGCTGCCGTTCTCGTAAAAACGGATCGGCAGCTCCTTGTAGCTGGTGATGCCCTGCTTGAAGACCAGCACGTGGCCCGGGCAGTTCATCGGCTTCAAGGCCATCAGGTCCGCTTGGCCGGACAGGATCGGCGCATCCTCGTCGGTGCTCGGGATCTCGTCCGGCACGACGAACATGTTTTCGCGATACTTGCCCCAGTGGCCGCTCTTCTCCCACTGGCGAGCGTCCATCAGCTGCGGGGTCTTGATCTCGCGGTAGCCGGCCTCGTCGATGCGGCGGCGCATGTAAGCTTCGAGCGCGCGATAGATGACGAACCCGTGCGGGTGCCAGAAGACCGACCCGTGGGCCTCGGCCTGGAGGTGGAACAGGTCCATCTCCTGACCGATCTTCCGGTGATCGCGCTTGGCGGCCTCCTCGAGCCGCACGAGATGGGCGTCGAGCTGCTTCTTATTGAGCCACGCGGTCCCGTAGATGCGGCTCAGCATCGGGTTCTTCGGGTCGCCGCGCCAGTAGGCGCCCGACACACGGGTCAGCTTGAACGCCTGCGGGTCGAGCTTGCCGGTCGAGGCCAGATGCGGCCCACGGCAAAGGTCGATCCACGCATCCTCGGTCTTGCCCGAGCGGTACATCGTGATCGGCTCGCCCTCAGGCAGCTCCATCACCCATTCGGCCTTGAATCGCTCGCCGGTGCGCTCGAAGTGCGCACGAACATCCTCGCGCGTCCAAACCTCGCGGACGAGTGGCTCGTCGCGCGCAATGATGCGCCGCATCTCCTCCTCGATCGCCGGCAGGTCTTCCTCGGTGAAGGGACCACGCTCGGCGGTCGGCGCGAAGTCGTAGTAGAAGCCGTCGTCGGTCGCAGGCCCGAAGGTGATCTGCGTACCCGGAAAGAGGTTCTGCACCGCCTCGGCGAGGATGTGCGCATAATCATGACGAACGAGTTCGAGCGCCTCCGCCTCGTCCCGCGACGTGATCAGCGCAAGCTTCGCGTCCCCCTCGAAGGGTCGAGTGATGTCGCGCACCTCGCCATCGATCTTCGCAGCCAGCGCCGCCTTGGCGAGGCCGGGGCCGATCGCAGCAGCAACATCCGCGGGCGTCGATCCCTCGGGCATTTCCCTGACAGAGCCGTCGGGAAGCGCGATCTTGAACATCTTGGTCATGAGGACGGGCATGTAGCGATGCGGCGGCGCCGCCTCAACGGGCCGCACCAACGGAATGTAAGAAGCCCCGCGGGCAACTGCACCCGCGGGGCTCATGACCCAAATTCCGCGCGGCCTAGATGCCGCGCAGCGTGGCCGTCGTCGTGATCGATCCACCAGCGGTCGTCAGAGTATTTGGCGAAAGCGAGTAGATCCGCCCGTTCGTGCCCTGCACGAGCACGCGCGTCACCACGCCGTTGGCGGTGATCACACGATAGACCGTGCCTATTTGCGTACCGTTGCTGAGCAGGGGCATGCCGACGCTGACGCCCGTGAGCGCGGTCGACCCGCCCGCCAGCACGCTGCGCTGGCTGGCATGCGCGATGCCCGTGGCGGAAGCGTGCAATGCGCCCTGGCTGTTGACGCGGCCCTGGCCGGCCGAGGCCGCCCTCGTACTGGCGTTGACGGTCGTCGACGAGTTGACGCCCGCGAGCCGTGCACTCGTGGACAGCGTCCCGCCACTGTAGGTCAGCTTGTTGGCCGGCACGGCATACAAGCCGCCATTCGTTCCCTGCACGATGACCAAGGCGACGCTTCCGCGACCGGTCGTGCGGATCTGCTGGACCGTTCCGACGGCGGTGCCATTCGAGTACAAGGTCGTGCCCGTCGTAAGGCCTGCGAGCGCCCCGCTAGTG
>DASVXN010000335.1:0-6438 GCA_036392635.1 Sphingomicrobium sp.
TCACGTCGAGGGTCGCGTGAAGGTCGAAATAGTTGCGGATCTTGGCGGGCACGCCGAGCCGCCTGAGTCCCGCTGCGACCGCAGCCGAGCGGGCAGGCGCCGTCAGCTCGATAACGCCGAGTGCCCCGACCGCATGCCACGCGTGATCGCGGCGCGTTGCCATCGCCGTCATCGCGTTAGCGAGGGCGAGGCTTTCCCACGCGGTGTGCTCGATTGTTGGTTCAAGACGGAGGTGCTCCACAAGGCGCTCCAGCATCGGGCCGTGCATGCCCTTGGGGTTGCCGCGTCCCATTTCGTCCCAATAGTTCCGGGCGAGCTCAAGCTTTACGCGCTCGGGCAGCTTCACCTGCGTGTAAGCTGTAAGGTCGTCGAAGCCGGCCTCGCCGGCCGCCTCCTGGCGCAGGTACCAGCGCATCTGGTCGAGCGTCGCCCGTTCGGCGAGCCAGGGGAACAGAGGATCACCCTGGCCGGGGCCTGACTGCTTCAACTCCTCGAACCAGGCGATGAAGCGATGCGCGTCGGTTGGGACATCCGCGGCTTCGTCGGCCACTTCGTCGCGAAGCAGGTCGATGAATTGCCCCTCGATGGCCAGCATCTGTTGGTCGCGGTCCATGGTGAAGCGCCAGTCGGCGTCCGGTAGACGCGGGGAGAGGCGCTCGCGGTTCCAGCGCGCGAGTTGCTGTTGAACGCCATCCGTCAGGAGGTCGTCACTCGCCCGGTACGCGGGCCACTTGAGAACTGTTGCCATTGCGTAGGCGAAACCACGCTGTGCAGCGGCCGGTTCCCACGGCTAATAGTCCGTAGTGCGCGTCCTCGGCATCACCGAAACCTGCGATCTCGGCTCCATGTACCTGCGGTTCCTGGCCGAAGGACACGACGTCCGGGTCACGGTCAGCGAGCCGCTGGCGGCGGAAACGATGGACGGCATGGTGCCGCGCGCGGACGACTGGCGGACCGAACTGGCGTGGGTGCGCGAGGCCGGCGAGGACGGGCTGATCCTGTTCGAAGCCGTCGGCTTCGGCGCGTTGCAGGACGAGCTTCGCAGCGAGGGTTATAATGTCGTTGGAGGAAGCGCGTTCGGCGACCGCCTTGAAGAGGATCGCGCTTATGCGCAGCAACTTCTTGCCGAGCATGGCTTGTGTGTTGCCGCCGCCGCTGAGTTCACGAGCATCGACGCCGCACTGACCGACATCGACCGACGACCGCGCCGGTGCGTGTTCAAGCGCAGTGCGTCGGCCGCCGACACGTTCGTGGGGAGCATGGCCGACGGGCGCGACATTGCTGCATTGTTGAGGAGCGGCGCCATCGCCAACGGTGAACCGTTCGTGCTGATGGACCATGTCGAAGGGGTGGAGACCGGCGTCGGCGCTTACTTCAACGGGGAGCGGTTCCTCCGACCCGCCTGCGTCGATTGGGAGCACAAGCGCTTCTTCGCCGGCGACATGGGCGAGATGACGGGCGAGATGGGCACGGTTGCGACCTTCGACGGGGCCGACAGGCTGTTCGAGGCGACGCTGGCGCCGCTGGAACCGCTATTTCGCCAAGCCGGGCACGTCGGATGGGTCAACCTCAACACCATCGTCAACGAAGACGGGATCTGGCCGCTCGAGTTCACCTGCCGCTTCGGATACCCGGGCTTCGCCGTGCTCGAGCCGTTGCAGGCGCTCGGCTGGGGCGAGCTGTTCCAGCGCATGATCAGGCGCGGGCAGACCTTTCCAGCCGCGCCCGGCTTCTCGCTGTGCGTGGTGCTATCGACACCTCCGTTTCCTTACTCGCGCAAGGAAGTGGCGGCGCCGATCGGCCTGCCGATCATCGCGGGCGGTATCGAACCGGAGCATCTGCACTGGGGCGAGGTCGGCAGGCGCGGCGGCGAGATCGTCACGTCGGGGCTCTACGGCTGGACCGCGGTCGTGACCGGCACGGGCGCTTCCGTCAGAGAGGCGCAGTCCGCGGCCTACGAGCGAGCCGCGAAGATCAATGCACCCAACCTGCGCTACAGGCTCGACATCGGTGACAAGTTGATCGGCGGAGACCTCGGCCGGCTGCGTGACTGGGGATGGTTCTGACGGCGATCCGCCAGTGAAGATCAGTCCAGCTTCAGCGTGTCGATGATCGCGCGGACCTCGGCTCGCGATCCGTTGCGTTCGTCGGCCCGCGTTCCCGATCCGACCATGAAATAGACCGGGCCCTTCGGTACGACCCAGATCTCCGAGACTGCCGGAACAGCGATCGTGCCGGCGCGCAAGGTGTAGGCCATGCGCACGAAGCCGGCCGGCCGTCCGACAAGCGACGTGCGCTTTGGCCCCTCGAGAACCCTCATGTCGGCGAAGGCGTGCTGGAACATCGGCAGGGCCGCCGCCAGGATCTCTTCGGGCGGGTGCCCGGCGAAGCCGCCAAGCGGTCGCACATTGATCTTCAGGCTGGGGTTGAGGTCGGCGTAGGGCTCCGGATGCTTGGCCATCGCAACGATGGGCGAGTTCGCGTAACGGGTCGCAAGCGCCTGGAACTCAGGATCGTCCATCCGCACGCTGCGCAGGTTGCGGGCATTCTGGTCGGCGGTGATCGTCACCCAGGAAGCGGGACGGACGATGCCGAGGCCGAGGCTCGGAATGTTGATCCGTTCACCGGCCTGAGGCGTGGGCGCCGGGCTCGACAGGCTCTGGCTTTCGGCAGGTTGCTGAGATTGTGGGGCACCCCTCGGGTACACGAGGAGCATGCCGATCGCGACGGTCGCGACGAATGCGGCGACCCCCATGATCCACGTCTCGGGACGTGCCGCCGAGCGGTCTGGCGCCTGCGTGGTCGTGACCGGCTCCGACATGACGTCATGGTATCATGCATCAATGCCGCGAGCCATTGAATAGAGGCCTAGGACAGCAAACGGCGTCAGCGCTTCACGGCCATCCGCAGCAAGTGGTCCCACTCGTCGTCCCGGACTGGTGCAACGGACAGTCGCGACTGGCGAATCAGCTCCATCTTCGCGAGCTCCGGCTCGGCCTTGATCTCGGCAAGCGTCACGGGCCGGGCAAGCTCCTGCACCGGCTCGACACGAACCGAGACCCAGTTGTTGTCCTTGGGGTCGGGCTGGGCCTCGCGAGTGATCCGCATAATGCCGACGACCGCCTTGTCGGACATGCTGTGGTAGAGGAACGCCTCGTCACCCGCCTTCATCGCCTTGAGGTGGAGGCGGGCAGCGTTATTCCGGACGCCATCCCACTCTGTACCGCCGTCGCGCACCAGGTCGGACCAGCTGTAGGCCTCGGGTTCGGATTTCATCAGCCAGCGCGCCACTCGATTTGTCTCCTTCCGGGACGTTCGCGATAGCGCGCCGGTGAGCCGAGCGAAACAGGCGATGGGCCGAGCACATGTAGCTGTGGAAAACCTCAAAAAACCACAGTTTTTCAGTGTGTTCCTGATTCCATCCCGCGAGTCGCACAACTCGCCGACACGTCGGTTGGCCACACCCAATAGTTAACCTATTTGGGGTGCAGCGAATGAGAGCGATGAGCGCCGGCTGGTAGAGACCCCGGGCTCGGGCAAGACGGGCGATCCGCCGTTGGAGAGACGAACGCTCCGATTGAGCGGCCTCCAACGGGATCACCCGCCAACACAAGGGCGATTACACTAGTGGTAAAACTTCTCGGCGGGCGCGCTGCGTCTGCGGTGGTCGGATTGTTCATGCTTGCGGTCGGCTCGAGTGCCGCGGCGCAGGACATGAGCGCGCTCGGCAATGTGTCGAGTGCGGTGAAGTCCGTTCCCACGAGCACCAGCGCCAAGCCGCTTGGAACTCCGGTCAGCCCGGCTGCCTCGCTGGTTCAGCCGGCCATTGCGACGTCGACGACTGCGGTGACGACGCCGAACGGCGCGATCATGCAGGCCAAGCCGGCGCAGTCGGTCACGGTCAAGCTCAGCCAGTCGATCGCGCAGGAAGCCGCCTGGCTCTACAAGGGGGGCTGGCCGCTCGCCGCGTTGGTCCAGAAGTATGCGACGAACGCGCAGCTGGATGAAGAGACCAACTGCCTCGCGACCGCCGTTTACTTCGAAGCTCGCGGGGAGAGCCTCGAGGGACAGCTGGCCGTTGCGCACGTCGTCATGAACCGCGCCGCGTCGGGCCGCTACCCATCGGATTGGTGCAGCGTTGTGAAGCAGCCGGCGCAATTCTCGTTCGTGCGCCGCGGCGAGTTCCCGTACGCCGACACGTCCTCTGCCGCCTGGCAGCGGGCCGAGGCCGTGGCGCAGCTCGCGGCCGCCAACATCGTCCCGAGCGTCGGTTCGGACGTGCTCTGGTACCACGCGAACTACGTCGCTCCGACGTGGCGCCGCAACCTCCAGGCCGTCGAGCAGATCGGCGTGCACATCTTCTACCGAGCCTAATCCGAGTTAATTTGGGGGAATGAAGGCGCTCCGGGCAGCTTGTCCGGAGCGCCTTCTTCGTTTCAGCGCGGCGCGCGTTCGTCTCGCCGATAACTTCGTTCACGAGGGATTCGCACCCGAATCAATCCGGGCAACACCCAAGCCACGGAAGTTGCGTGGGTTTTTACCGGAGCGTTTCGGGGAGGTCGCAAAGGTGCTCAGGATCCTCATCGTCGAAGACGACAGCCAGCTGGCTGTCACGCTCAAATATCTTGTCGAGGACAATCCTCGCTACAGGGTGATCGGCATGGCGGCGGACGCCGAAAGCGCGATCGCCGTGGCCGAGGAGAATGAGCCGGACCTCGTCCTGCTCGATCTCCATCTCGCCCATGCGACGACCGGTTTCTCGGTAGCGGTTCGGCTCAATGACCTTGGCGTGCCGTGCCTGTTCGTGAGCGGCAAGGCGCCGCGGTTCCCGATGCCCGACCTGGCGCTAGGGTGTTTGATGAAGCCGTTTACCGCCGAGGACGTTCATCGCTCGCTGGCGGCTGCCGAGGACCTGCTCCGCGGCCGCGAAGCTCACCGGCCCAAGATGCCGCAGAACCTGACCCTCTACGATCCGCAGGACGTGCCGGTGCAGGTCGAGGCGGGTTTCATCCCTTCGAAGCCGTCGCTGCGCACGCGGCTCGAGCATTGGATCTCAGGCCACCAGCACTAAAGCTGCATCAGACCGCGCCGGGGTTCCCGAACGCCCAAGGTCGTCGGCGTCAACTGTGCGCCCGCGTCGAGCAACGCCTGGCGACGGCCCTTGATGTCGGCGTTGCGCTGCACGTCCTCGAGCGGCAGCAGCGCGGCGAAGCAGGGGTGGGCGAGGGTGCGCTCCACGAACGCTGCGGTGCGCGGCCAGCGCTCGGCATCGACCGTGAAGCCGGCGTAGTCCGCGTTGCGGAAGAAGCTCGCGATGGCGATGTCCGCAGTTCCGATGTCATGAAACAGAAAACCTTCCGCGGGCAGCTGCTCCTCGAGGTAGTCGAGCGCCGCCGGGATACCCTCTTCTAAAGCCTTTGAGACTCGCTGCTCGTCGGCTGGCTCTCCCCAGACGAGCGGCCGCACGACCCTTTGGTAGAAGAGGCTCCAGATGAAGAGCTCGCCGAGGCGCGTGTCGGCAAATTCCTCCAACCAACGCGCCCGAGCACGGTCCTGCGGGTGTCCGGGAAACAGCGGATGCCCGGGATAGGTCTCGTCCAAATAAGCGCAGATCACCGAGGAATCGCTGATCGAGAAGTCACCGTCGATCAGCACGGGAATCCGGCACAACGGACTTAAGCGCCGGAACTCGTCATTGCCGAAGAAGGGCGTGATCGGGTCGACCCGATAGTCGAGGCCCTTGAGGTTCATGCAGGCGAGCACCTTGCGCACATAGGGGCTGACGTAGCTGCCGATGATGGTGAGCATAGCGGCAGGATGCAGCCGGGCTTGCGGCGCTGCAAGCACAGGCTGGACACGCTGCAAATGTAGCGCTACATATGTAGCGTATTCTTGCGAAAGGACCTACCCATGCCTTCGACCGTCCCGCTGTTTGCTGCTGCGCTGCTCGCCTCCGCGCCGGTCTTCGCAAGCGAAGTCGTTCCCGTTCAGGGCTTTCGCACAATCCAGCTGCGCGGCGGTGGAGTCGTGGACGTGGTTCCCGGACCGGCGCAGCGCGTGACCATCGTCGAGGGCAGCAGCCAGTTCACCCGAGTGCATCTGGAGCGTGAGGGCAGGCTGGTGATCGACACCTGCAACGAGCGTTGCCCCCATAACTACCGCCTGCGCATCCAGATCCAGTCGCCGCACGTGCCGGACCTGGCGATCGATGGCGGCGGGGTAATGGCGGCACGCGGCGGGTTCGCGCCCCAGAGCCATCTCAGCACCGCGGTGAACGGTGGTGGCACCATCGACGCGCGTGCGATCGAAGCCGCCAGCGTCTCGGCAGCCGTGAACGGCGGGGGGCAGCTGCTCGTCCGCGCGCGTCAGTCGCTGTCAGCGGCGGTGAACGGCGGCGGGCACGTCCGCTACTGGGGCAATCCTGCGACCAGCGTCGCG
>DASVXN010000336.1:0-5470 GCA_036392635.1 Sphingomicrobium sp.
CGGATACAGCGTTCTGCTGAACCCGATCGATCCGCTCTTCCCGGGCGGCATCCGCTCGGTGGCGATCATCGTCGGCCCGTACGCCAATGCGTCGTCGCTCAAGACCAGCGGTATCGATTTCTCGGCTCAGGCGGACTTCCGTCTGTTCCCGGGTTTCCGTTGGTCGAGCAACCTCGAGGCGACTCGGATCAACAAGTACACGTTCCGGTCGTGTGAGGACGACGCCGATCCGGCCTGCGGCGTGCAGAGCTATGTCGGCACCCAGGGCCCGTACATCCTGTCGTCGGGCGCGGGCACGCCGCGTTGGCGCGGCAACTGGTCGAACAGCTTCGAGTTCGGCCGGGCGACGCTCACGGGTACGGTCAACTATGTCAGCGGCTACAAGAACGTGGCCGAGGATCAGAGCGGACCGGGCCAGCGCGTTTGCGGTGACCTCTACAACGACGACACCCTCTGCCACACGAAGCGCTTCATCTGGGTCGACCTCGTCGGCAGCTACAAGCTGAACGACTCGATCACGGTGTACGGCAACGTGCTGAACCTCTTCGACGCCAAGGCTCCGGTGAACCCGCCGAACTATGCGGCGGCGAACTACAACCCGACCTACACCCAGATGGGTGCGGTCGGCCGGTTCTTCCGCGCTGGCGTGAACTTCAGCTTCCGTCCGAAGGAGCGTCTCGCTCCTGCGGAGCCGGTTGTTGCTCCGCCGCCTCCGCCGCCGGCTCCGGCGACGCAGACCTGCCCGGACGGGTCGGTGATCGAAGCGACGGGCACCTGCCCGGTTGCTCCGCCGCCGCCTCCGCCGCCGGCAGCGGCCCCCGAGCGCGGCTGATCCACGGATCAGTGTTCGACAAAGGGAAGGGCGGCGTTCGCGCCGCCCTTTTCTTTTCGACGAACGGCAGGGCCGAAGATTGACGGCTGCCGGCGGCCCATGGACGAGCATGACGATGGTTATCGAGGAGTGCCTATGATCTCGTCAGTGCTGCTTGCCTATGCCGCTGCCCTTGCTGGACCGGTCGACGCGGTTCCGCCTCCTGCGGAAGCGACGACCGCTGCGGCGACAAAAGAGAAGAAGGTTTGTCGCGACGATCCCGCGTCCACCGGCTCGATCATGCCGAAGCGCACGTGCAAGACGAAAGCAGAGTGGGAAGCACTCGCACGCACGCCGACCCGTAGCGGCTCGTTCGGCGATCAGCAGCGTACCGTGTCGCAGATGCGCCCGGGTGCGAACTAGCGTCGAGCAGACGCCCACCCACTGCAGGTTCCCAAGAGCCTAACCGAATTGCGCTTTGCAGAGCGCCTAGGCTAGCGCCGGCCAGAATGGCTCAGAGTGAAGCAGGTCGCGGCGAACTCCTCGCTGTCGCCGAGGAGGCGCGCCGGAAGATCGACGCCAACGCTCGCGATGCCGATGCGTATCGTGCACTCGGGCGAGCGCTGCGCCGGCTCGGTTCCCACGAAGAGGCACAACAAGCTGAGCTGGGTGCGATCGAGGCGTCCCAGCACGATCCAGAGACCAGGCGCGCCGCTCAAGCGCTGGTCGCGGGAGACCTGCCGACTGCCGAAGCTGTTCTCCGCGCCATATTGGCCCGCCGCCCTGACGATGTGGCCGCCGCTAGGATGCTCGCCGACGTGGCCATTCAGTCCGGGCATGTGGCCGATGCCGAGAAGCTCGCCCGCTACGCACTCAATCTTGCGCCGGGCTTCGAATATGCCCGCTTCACGCTCGCGACAGCGCTCGACCGTCTCGGTCATCCTGCGGAGGCGCTGGCCGAACTGAGCAAGATCGTGGAATCGTACGCGGAGCAGCCCAGCTTCCTTGTGCTCAAGGCCGAGACTTTGGCGAAGCTGGGGAGGAGCGAGGCCGCGATCGCAGCATACCGCGACCTCACCCGCATCGCCCCGCAAGACAGCACGGCATGGATCGCACTCGGTAACCTGCTGCGCATCGAAGGCGATGACCAGGGCGCGGTCGACGCTTACCGCAATGTCCTGAAAACCTCCCCCACGGACGGAGAGGCGTGGTGGTCGCTCGCCAATCTCAAGACCCTCCCGTTCGACGATGACGACGTCGCCGCAATGCAGGCCGCGCTCAAGACTGGAAGTCTACCTGACGATCAGCGCGCCCAGCTCCACTTCGCCCTCGGCAAGGCGCTCGAGGATCGAGGCGAGGATGAGCGGAGCTTTCGTCAATATAAGCAGGGCAATGCCATCCGCCTGCGCACCAGCCGGTACGACCCGGCAGCGAGCACGCGTTTGATCGAGGAGATGGAACGGGTTTTCGCGGCGGACTTCCTCGCGGCGCATGCTCAAGACGGATGCCAGGCCTCCGACCCGATCTTCATTCTCGGCCTGACGCGATCCGGGTCCACGCTAATCGAGCAGATCCTCGCCAGCCACTCGCAGGTCGAAGGTACGGGGGAACTGCCGGAAATCATACTCGCCGCGAAGGGGCTTGAGCAGGCAAGGCCGAACGGCGCGACGGGGGGATGGCGCAACTATCCGGAGATCCTGCGCGACCTTGCTCCCGCGGACTTTCGGCACCTCGGCGAGACTTACCTGGCGCGCACAAGGACGGACCGGAAAACCGATCGGCCCTTCTTCATCGACAAGATGCCGAACAATTGGTTCCATATCGGCCTTATCCGGCTGATTGTGCCGAACGCGAGGATCATCGATGCGCGGCGCCACCCGCTCGCGTGCGGGTTCTCGAACTTCAAGCAATATTATGCCGCCGGGCAGGAGTTCACATACGACCTCGATCACTTCGGCCGCTACTACCGCGACTATGTCCGCCTGATGGCGCACTTCGACCAGGTCTCACCCGGCGCCGTCTACCGTGTCTTGCACGAGCGACTATTGGCGGACCCGGAGACGGAGATCCGGAAGCTCCTCCAGTTCCTGAACCTGCCGTTCGAAGACGCTTGCCTGCGATTCTACGAGACGAGACGCTCGGTGCGGACGGTGAGCGCTCAGCAGGTGAGGCGACCGATTGACGCCAGCCAAGTCGACCAGTGGAAGCGCTTCGAGCGCTGGCTCGGGCCGTTGAAGCGCGCGCTCGGCCCCGCTCTCGAGGAGTGGGACCGAGGCAGCGCGGCGAAGGCCTGAGCCTTACTCGGCGGCTTCCGCGATCGGCTCAGATGCGGCCGAAAGCACCAATTGACCGTCGCCCTCATCGACACGCACGGTTGACCCGTCCGGAATCTCGCCGGCCAGGATCTTGTCGGCGAGCGGATCCTGCAGATACTTCTGCACCGCGCGCTTGAGCGGTCTCGCGCCGTACACCGGATCGTAGCCGACCCGCCCGAGCCAAGCCCGCGCCGCGTCGCTGAGTTCGAGCTGGATCTTGCGATCCTCGAGGAGCTTCTGCAGCCGAGCTACCTGAATATCGACGATCGGCCCCATGTGCCCGGCGCCAAGCCGATGGAAGAGGATGATCTCGTCGAGCCGATTGAGGAACTCGGGCCGGAAGTGGCCGCGGACGACCTCCATGACCTGGGGCTCGACCTTCTCGACATCCTCGTCCTCGCCGAGCTGCGTCAGGTACTGCGAGCCCAGGTTCGACGTCAGGATGATGATCGTATTGGTGAAGTCCACCGTACGGCCCTGGCCGTCGGTCAGCCGCCCATCGTCGAGCACCTGCAGCAGCACGTTGAACACGTCTCCGTGCGCCTTTTCGACCTCATCGAACAACACCACCTGGTAAGGCCGACGCCGCACCGCCTCGGTCAGCACGCCACCTTCCTCGTAGCCGACATAGCCCGGAGGAGCGCCGATGAGCCGGGCGACCGCATGCTTCTCCATGAATTCGCTCATGTCGATGCGGACCATCGCCTAGCTGTCGTCGAACAGGAATTCCGCAAGCGCCTTCGTGAGCTCTGTCTTGCCGACACCGGTGGGACCAAGGAAGAGGAATGAGCCGAGCGGCCGGTTCGGGTCCTGCAGACCCGCGCGGGCGCGCCGGACAGCCGCGGATACGGCCTTCACCGCATCCTCCTGCCCGATCACGCGAGCACCGATCGCTGCTTCCATCTGAAGCAGCTTCTCGCGCTCGCCTTCCATCATCCGCTCGACCGGAATGCCGGTCCAGCGGCTGACCACGCCCGCGATGTCCTGGTCCGTGACCTCTTCGCGCAGCATGGCACCCTTGGAGGCGGCTTGCGCGTCAGCAAGCTGCTTCTCGAGCTGCGGAATGCGCCCGTACTGCAGCTCACCCGCCTTCGCGAGGTCGCCGTTGCGCTGCGCCTGCTCCAGTTCGAGCCGCGCCGCGTCGAGCTGCTCCTTGATCTTGGCCTCGCCGGCGATCTTCTCCTTCTCGGCCTGCCAGCGCTGCGTCAGCTCGGACGATTGCTGCTCGAGGTTTGCGAGCTCTTCTTCGAGCTTCGCCAGGCGATCCTTGGAGGCCTTGTCCTGCTCCTTCTTCAGCGCCTCGCGCTCGATCTTGAGCTGGATGATGCGACGGTCGAGGTTCTCGATCTCCTCGGGCTTCGACTCGACCTCCATGCGGATGCGGCTCGCGGCCTCGTCCATCAGGTCGATTGCCTTGTCCGGGAGGAAGCGGTCCGTGATGTAGCGATTGCTGAGAGTCGCGGCGGCAACGATGGCGCCGTCGGTGATCCGGACGCCGTGGTGAAGCTCGTACTTCTCCTTAAGCCCGCGCAGGATCGAGATGGTGTCTGGAACGCTGGGCTCGCCAACGAACACCGGCTGGAAGCGCCGCTCCAGCGCCGCATCCTTCTCGATATATTTGCGATATTCGTCGAGCGTGGTCGCGCCGATGCAGTGCAGCTCGCCGCGGGCCAGCGCCGGCTTCAGCAAATTGCCGGCGTCCATCGCGCCTTCGGCTTTCCCGGCGCCGACCAGCGTGTGCATCTCGTCGATGAACAGGATGATGTCGCCTTCGGCCTGGCGCACCTCGTCGAGCACGCCCTTGAGGCGTTCCTCGAACTCGCCGCGATATTTCGCGCCGGCGATCAGCGCTCCCATGTCGAGCCCCAGCAGGCGCTTGTCCTTGATCCCGTCGGGCACGTCGCCATTGGTGATGCGCAGCGCCAGCCCTTCGGCGATGGCGGTCTTGCCGACGCCCGGCTCGCCGATCAGCACCGGGTTGTTCTTGGTCCGGCGCGCCAGCACCTGGATCGTACGACGAATCTCTTCGTCACGGCCGATCACGGGGTCGAGCTTGCCTTCGCGTGCAGCTGCCGTGAGGTCGCGCGCATATTTCTTCAGCGCGTCGTAGCGATCCTCCGCCCCTTGGGTGTCAGCGGTGCGGCCGCCGCGCAGCTTCTCAATTGCCGCGTTGAGGTTCTGCGGCGTCAGGCCAGCCTTCGCCAGCGCGTTGCCGACATCGGTGCCCTTGCCCAGCGCCATCGCCAGCAAGATCCGCTCCACCGTGACGTAGCTGTCGCCGGCCTTCTTCGCGACCTGCTCGGCCTGGTCGAGGATGCGGATCGTGTCGCCGTCGAGAGCGGGT
>DASVXN010000337.1:0-2717 GCA_036392635.1 Sphingomicrobium sp.
GATGCGGGCCAGGACATCGGCAAGCCAGGCGCGTGGGTCGACCCCGTTCAGCTTGGCGGTGTAGATGAGCGAGTACATGGCCGCGGCCCGCTCGCCGCCGCGATCGCTGCCGGCGAACAGCCACGACTTTCTTCCGAGAGCAATACCACGCAGCGCACGTTCGGCCGCGTTGTTCGTGAGGCAGATCCGGCCGTCGCTGAGGAACCGCGCAAAGGTCTCCCAGCGGGTCAGCATGTAGTCCATGGCCTTGGCGACCGGGCTGTGGCGGGACAGCTTGCCGCGGCTCTCGCGCATCCAGGTCTCGAGCTCGGTGACGAGCGGGGCGATATGCTGCTGACGGACAGCCAGCCGCGCCTCGGCGGGCAGGCCGTTGATGGCGCGCTCGGCGTCAAAGATGGCATCGATCCGGCGCACTGCCTCGATGGCGAGTGGCGGGCGCGACAACTCGGCCAGCTCGAATAGCTTGCGCCTACCATGTGCCCAACACGCGGCCTCGGTGATCGGCCCAGGTTGTCGGTCCGCCTCGTAGAGCGTGTTGTACCCGGCGTAGGCGTCGGCCTGCAGGATGCCGGCATAGCCGGCGAGGTGCCGGTTCGGGTGCTCGGCCGTTCGGTCGCGTGAGTAGCGGAACATCGCTGCCGGCGGTGCCGGGCCACCAAAGGGCCGGTCGTCGCGGACATAGGTCCAGACCCGCCCGGTGATGGTCTTGCCCCGGGCCAGCACGGGGACGGTGGTGTCGTCGCCGTGCAGCCGCTCAGCAGCCAGCACATGGGCGTCGATCAGGACATTGAGCGGGGCGAGGTTGGCGGTGGAGGCGCCGACCCAATCGGCGATGGTGGAGACGCTGAGCTCGATGCCCTGAAAGGCATAGGCTTCACTCTGGCGGTTCAGCGACAGGTGCTGACCGAACTTGGCCTCCAGGATCATGGCCAGCAGGTTCGGCCCCGCCCGACCGCGGGCGATGGGATGGAAGGGTGCCGGCGGCTGGGTGACGGTCTCGCAGCTGCGGCACGAGAACCGCTCGCGCACGGTCTGAATGACCTTCCACTTGATGGGCTCGACCTCGAGCGTCTCCGTGGTGTCCTCGCCCAGCTTGGAGAGCTTGCCGCCGCAGCACGGGCAGGCGGTCGGCGACGGCAGGACGACCCGCTCGCGCGGAAGGTGGGCCGGCAGCGGTGCGCGTACCGGTTGGCCGCGGAGCGGGTTGTCGGGGCGGCGGGTGCGGCCCTCCTTGTCAGCTGCCTTCTCCGCCTTGGCGGCGTCCTCGCTCGCAGCTGCCACCAGCTCACCGAGTTCGAACTCCAGCTGGTCGATCAGCTTGCGGCCGCGTTCGGAGGAAGCACCGTACTTACTGCGCTTGAGCTTGGCGATGAGCAGCTTGAGGTGCGCGATCATTGCCTCAGCATCGGAGGCGCGTGCCTCAGCCTCGCGCCGCGCCAGCCGCTCGGCCTCGAGCGCGGCGCGCAGCGCATCGACGGTGTCTGGCAGGTTGTCCGGCGCGGCTGTCACACAGGAGATGGAATCACAGTAGCTGCGTGACAGGTAGCGCCGATGCAGCTGCGCCGTACACTATCCCGCCAGCTCTGGCCTCCATGTCTGTCGCGGGTTTCGCCAATCGATTCCGTCGAGCATGTAGGCGAGCTGTGCGCCGGAAATCTGCAGGCAATCGTCGGCTGGCGAGGGCCAGACAAAGCGACCTCGCTCCAGACGCTTGGTGTAGAGCGACAGGCCGATGCCGTCGTGCCAGATGATCTTCACCAGGTCTGCGCGGCGGCCACGGAAGACGTAGAGATCGCCGCAATGTGGGTCACGGCCCAGCGCTTGCTGCACTTGCAGCGCTAGTGAATGCATTCCACGACGCATATCCGAGTGACCGACCGCGAGCCACACCCGGACGCCGGACGGGGTCGGGATCATGCACGCACCACCGCCAGCACGCGGCGCAGCGTCGCAGCGCTGATCGTCCCCGTGACGCGCACCGCAGTCCCGTCCGGCAGCACAATCTCAATGCGCTCGTCCAGCTCGGCCCCCGGATCGGCAGGGCCAGCGCAAGGCGGTGCACCCGACCCGCCTGGCGGCTCCGGCGCAGCCAACTCCGGCACGACCTGCAGCGGCACAAAGCCCGGCGTCTCGGCCACCAGCCCGCCGCGTCGCTGCGCATCCCGCCACTGCCACAGCAAGCCGCGGCTGATGTCGTGCCGCCGAGCAACCTCGCTGAACTTGACCCCGGGCTGGTTCAGCTCGGCCAGGATCCGCAGCTTCTCCTCATCCCGCCATTGCCGCCGCCGCTCTACCCCGGTGATAATCTCCACTGGGCACCCCTCCGCCTGTCCTTACCGGCGCTCGAAAGAACGCCTGTAAGATCGAAGACAGGTTTCACCCGAGCCCGGTAGGCGTCCCTCACCGGATGAATACGCTTATTCGATCGTTTAAGCCCGGACTAGAAACCCCAGAATATTGAGAGGGCCCTCTTTATCTTCGGCAACGTGTCCTCATGGCCGATAACTGGCGCGAGCCCTGACAGACCCCTTCGGAGGGAGCTCCCCTTGATCCGTCAGCGGTGCTCGAACGCTTCCACTGTCGCTGCTGCGATCCGTTTAGCAAGCGGCATGGTGTCGAGCGCGCGCTCACCAGCAAGATCACACGCTACCAGGGCGAAGTCCAACCAGTCCTCCTCCACCTCGGCGCTCTCCTTCAGCACCGCCGCCATCCAGGCA
>DASVXN010000338.1:0-2990 GCA_036392635.1 Sphingomicrobium sp.
AGGTCAGAATGCCCGAGCGCACAAGGAACGTGCCGACCATCGACATCGAGAAGGCTATGACTGCCAACATCATCGTCCAGGCTTTCAGGGCGCCGCGCGCCGCGAGGACGTTGATCGAGTGCAAGAGCGCAGTCGCCGCGAGCCACGGCATCAGGGAAGCATTCTCGACCGGGTCCCAGAACCAGTAGCCGCCCCAGCCAAGTTCGTAATAAGCCCAATAGCTCCCCGCTGTGATCCCGAGGGTGAGCAGGATCCATGCGCCGAGCACCCATGGACGCATCGCTCGGGCAAGGCGGCTGTCGACCTCTCCCGTCAGCAGTGCGCCGACGGCCAGGCTGAACGCGACGGACAGCCCCACATAGCCGAGGTAAAGCGTCGGCGGATGGAAAGCCAACCCGGGGTCCTGCAGGAGCGGGTTGAGCCCCTGCCCATCCGGAGGCGCCGGAAAGATACGGGCGAACGGGTTCGAGGCGATCAGCAGGAAAGCGTAGAAGCCGAGTGCGAGAACGGCCTGGCTGCCGAGCCCGGCAATGAGCGTCCGCTCGCCAAGGCGCCGTCCGAACAGCGCCAGCGCGCCGCCGGAAATCGCGAGGATCGTTACCCACAGGAGCATGGAGCCCTCGTGGTTCCCCCATGTTCCCGCTAGCTTGTAGATGAACGGCTTCGCGCTGCTGCTGTTTTCGAACACGAGCGCAACCGACATGTCGCTGCGCGCGAAGACGGTCATCAGCATGAGGAAAGCGACGAGCGTCATTGCGCCCTGCACGACGGCTACGCCGCGCATTGGCCGCGCCACGTCGACCTCGCTCCGCAGTGCAAGGATCATCAGCACGGACTGATAGGCCGCCAAGGCTGCGGCGAGCCACAAGGCCGCAAGGCCGGCTTCCGCGACCATTTCTCGAGCGTCTTCCCGGCCTTGTGCTCCGCGGAGAGGTTGCCGAGCTGCGGCGGCATGTAGCGCTCGTCGTGCTTGGCAAGGATCTGGTCGGCCACGAAGGTGCCGCGCTTCATTCGGCCTTCCGCGACCGCCCCGCTCCCTTCGCGGAAAAGGTCGGGCACGATGCCGCGATACACCACCGGAGTTGTGGCCTTTCCGTCCGTCACCAGGAAGCGGATGGTGACACCGTCGGGCGCGTGCTGGATGGACCCCTTCTGGACCATGCCGCCGAGGCGGGCGGCATGCCCATCGGCGCCTTTGCCGGCGGCAATGTCGGCCGGCGTGTAGAAGAAGCTCGCCTGGCTGCGGAGCCCCCACATGCCCAGCAGCACGGCGACAACCACCGCCACGAGGGCCGCGCTAACGAGTACGAGACGTTGGTTCTTGGGCTTCATTTACGCTTGAGCGCGTCCGCCGCTGCCTCGGCGCGCCGCATCGAGAGCATGGCCCACAAAAGCAGTGCGCCGGTCAATGCAATCGCCACACCATAGGCGGCAACGACAAAGGGCCACGGGTTCATAGCGAGCCCATCCTACGCATACGTGCCTGTACCTTGGACTCCGCCAACTCGGCCCGCATGCGCATCAGTACCGCCGCGCCGAACAGGCAGGTGAAGCCGACCATCGTGAGCGGCAGCGGCCAAAGAATTGAATTGTCGATGCTCGATCCCGACAGGCCGATGCTCTCGCCCTGATGGAGAGTGCGCCACCACAGCACGGAATAATGGATGATCGGGAGGTTGATCGCGCCGGCCAGTCCAAAGAGCGCCGCGATGCGCCCGTCGCCGCCGCGTTCACGCTCCGCCGAAGCGAGCGCGATGTAGCCGAGATAAAGGAAGAACAGCACCAGCATGGAGGTCAGGCGTCCATCCCACTCCCACCAGGTGCCCCAAGTTGGCCGGCCCCAGATGGAGCCCGTGATCAGGCAGATGGCGGCAAAGATTGCACCAGCAGGAGCTGCGGCGCGTCCGCCGATTGCCGCAAGCGGATGGCGCCAGACCAGCTGGCTCACGGAAGCGACCGCAATGCCAGTCCATCCCGCCATTCCCAGCCATGCCGAAGGGACGTGGATGTAGAGGATCCGCACCGTTTCACCCTGCAGGTAATCGGGCGGGGTCAAGACCAGCCCCGCAACCATCCCGGCTATCGCGAGGGCAGCGCCGACGAGCAGCAGCCACGTCGTCGCCGGGCGGGCGAAGCGCAGGAAACGGGCAGGATTCGCGAGCGCGTGCATGGCGCGCCGGCTTATGCCCTGCCGATGAGCCGTTGCGCCATAGCGTCTGCGACAGCGGCAGGATTGACGTTGGTTTCCTGGCTCTCGGCCCAGACCTGCTCGAGGCGCACCGGAATGCCCTCGATGCGCTGGCGTACCAGGCTCGCATCGCCGTCGCCGAGATATTCGGTGCAGACGTTGATGATGCCACCGGCGTTGATCACGTAATCCGGAGCGTAAAGGATCCCGCGGGCGTGCAGCCGCTCGCCGTCTTCAGGCGTCGCGAGCTGGTTGTTGGCACCGCCGGCGATCACCGGGGTCCTCAAGCGAGCAATAGACTCTTCAGTGAGGATCGCGCCGAGTGCGTTCGGGCTGACCACATCCGCCTCTAGCGCAAGGATCTCATCCGTGGGGACAACCTTGCCGCTGACCGCGTCGGCGAGCTTCTGCGCCTTGGCCTGGTCGACGTCCGCGACGCTGATGTTCGCGCCCTCGGCGCAAGCATGCAGCGCAACGCCCGTGGCCACGCTCCCCGCGCCTTGCAACGCGATGTGCAGCCCGGCCAACGAATCTTTTCCGAGCGCCCGCTTCACGGCGGCCTTGATCCCGAGGAACACGCCCAGCGATGTGTGCGGACCGGGATCGCCGCCGACATCACCGCCGCTGTTCGGAAGACCGGCAACGAACTTCGTCGATCGAGAAATCTCGACCATGTCCGCAACGTTCACCCCGACGTCCTCGGCCGTGATGTAGCGGCCGCCGATGCCGTCAACAGCCTTGCCGAAGGCGTGGAGCATCTCAGGCGTCTTGGTGCGGTTCGCGTCGGCCAGGATGACGGCCT
>DASVXN010000339.1:0-5266 GCA_036392635.1 Sphingomicrobium sp.
TTGAACACGTGGCTGACGCCCTTCACGTCGAGGCCGCGTGCCGCGACGTCGGAGGCGACCAGGATGTTGATCTCGTCGCGTTTGAAGCGGTCGAACTCGGCCATCCGCTCGGTCTGCTCCATGTCGCCCTGGATTTGCCCAGCCTTGAAGTGGGCGCGACGCAGGCTTCCGGTCAGCTCGCGGACGGTCGTCTTCCGGTTGCAGAAGATGATCGCATTCTTGACGTCTTCGGCGCGCAGGAGCTCCTTGATCGCGTCCTTCTTCTTGTCGGCGCTGACCTCGACGACCCTCTGCTCGATGTTGACGTTCGCCGTGGCCGGACGGGCCACTTCGACGCGCTTGGGGTCGTTCAGGAACTTGGCCGCGAGCTTCTGGATCGGCGGCGGCATGGTCGCCGAGAAGAGCAGGGTCTGGCGGCTCTTCGGGAGCTTCGAGCAGATCTCCTCGATGTCCGGGATGAAGCCCATGTCGAGCATGCGGTCGGCTTCATCGATGACCAGCAGGTTGCAGTCGTTCAGCATGATCTTGCCGCGGCTGAACAGGTCCATCAGCCGGCCCGGCGTTGCGATCAGCACGTCGACGCCTTTCTCGAGCGCCTTGACCTGATCGCCCATCTGAACGCCGCCCATCAGCAGCGCCATCGAGAGCGGGTGATACTTGCCGTACTTCTCGAAATTCTCGGAGACCTGCATCGCCAGCTCGCGCGTCGGCTCGAGGATCAGCGATCGCGGCATGCGCGCGCGGCTCCGTCCGTGGTGCAGGATGTCGATCATCGGCAGCACGAAGCCGGCCGTCTTGCCGGTACCCGTCTGCGCGATGCCGATCAGGTCCTTGCCCATCAGCACCGACGGGATCGCGGCGCGCTGGATCGGCGTCGGGTCGTTATAGCCGCTGTCGTTGACTGCACGGAGCAGTTCGTCGGAAAGGCCGAGATCGGCGAAAGTCATTCAGGTTCCGGAAGATAGAGTAAGCCGCGGCGCCAGTGTGGCAGCTGCAGCAATCGCGCGGACGCGCGCTATGCCGCGTGTGTTCCGCTGTCAAGGAATGTGGGTGCTCGAGCCCGGTTTTCCAAGCGTCCTCAGTGGCGGAAGCGGGGCAGCAGCTGCTTGAAGCCTTCGATCGCGCAGCTTCCGCCGATCCGCGAGTGGACGGCGTCGCGGCGGGAGCAGAGCTGCTCGTCGGGCGGCTGGAGGTAGAATCCGGCGTAAAAGTCGAGCGCAGGGCAGTCTTCATCGAGCTGCGCGCGGATTCGCGAACGATTGGCCATGACGAAGTCGACGCGGCCCGAGCCCGACAGCAGCGCGCGCTGGATGGCGCCCGCCGGAATGCACCTGGGTCCCTTTTTCTCGATCCATTCGACGTTCGGCATCAGCGGTCGCGGCTGAACCGGAACGCGAAAGATCACTTCATCCTGGATGATGAGCCGAGTGACGGTCTGCCCGACGGCAACAGGCTGGGCACCGAACAGGCCGAGCAACAGCGGCAACATGTTCCACACTGCACCTGCGCTCACTGACGGCCCGTCCCCATGGCTGGGACTTCGCAGCAAAGCGTTGAATGTTCAATGAACTAGCAGCTGTCGCCCGACAGTCCGCAACTAGTGCCGCTTGCCTAACGGCCAAAGGACAAATAGAGGCTCGCCCACATTGTTCTCGGCAGGTGCGCAGGGCAGCGCGGCCATAAGACCGGACCCCAGGAGAAAGATCACAAATGGCGACTGCCGCTCCGACCCAGAGCCTGCCTTTGTTCTACAACGCGATCGAGCCGGTGAACCTTGACCAGCACGGCAAGCTGAAGGTTCGCGGGCTGACGAGCCTCCCAGAGCTCGGCCGCACGCACGCCGTGCCGCTGACCGTGGACGAGTTCACGCTCGTGCAGCGCCACTTCCCGATCGTCTTTTCCGTCGGCGGCACACCGGTGCCGATCGCGCTGATGGGCCTCAACGAGGGCGTCAACGTCTTCCTCGATGAGAATGGGCGTTCCAACGACCCGAACCTCTACATCCCGGCCTATCTGCGCCGTTACCCGTTCCTGCTCGCCAAGCTGCGGCCGGAGAGCGACGAGCTTTCGCTCTGCTACGACCCGACCTCGGGCGCCGTGGGTGAGTTCGACGAGGGCGAGCCCCTGTTCGACGGCGACCAGCCGAGCGCCGCGACCAAGGCGATCCTGGAGTTCTGCGAGCAGTTCGAGGCCGCGGGCCTGCGCACCAACGCGTTCGTCGAGGAGCTCGTGAACTCGGACCTGCTGATGGACGGCGAAGTCGCCATCCAGCCCGAGGGCTTCGACCAGCCCTTCGTCTACCGCGGCTTCCGCATGGTCGACGAGGAGAAGGTCCGGAACCTGCGCGGCGACGAGCTGCGCAAGATGAACCAGAACGGCATGCTGCCGCTCATCTTCGCGCACCTGTTCTCGCTCAGCCAGATGCGCGACGTGTTCGCGCGGCAGATGCAGCAGGGCAAGGCGCCGAGCCTGATGCCCGGTCAGCCCGCTCCGGCGACCGTCTAAGACTTTCGGTTACTCGGCCGCCGTTGCAAACTGGCGGCCGAGGAGCTCCTGGCCAAGCTCGACTGCGAGCGTCTCGAACAGGCTCGCGATGCGGTCGAATCCCGCGCCGGGCTTCTGCAGCTTTTCGTCGAGATAGCAGCGCCGGTCGACCTCGACCTGCAGCGCGTGAACCCCGTGGGCGGGGCGCGCATGGCGCTCGATCACATGACCGCCGGCGAAGGGATCGTTGAGGCCCGCCTCATAGCCCGCGGCCCGGCAGATCGCCGCGGCTTGCTGCGTGATCCACGCATCGGCGGTGCGGCCACGGCCATCGCCCAGGACGATCGGGGGAATGCCCGCCGGCGGCGGTGGCATCGAGTGGCAGTCGAGCAGCAGCGCGCATCCGAAGCGGTCCAGGAGCAGATCGAGCTGCGCCTCGATCGCCTGCTGGTAAGGCCGGTGTGCCTGGTCGAGCCGCTCCTCCAGCTGCTTGGTCGTGATGGCGCGCCGCCATAGGTAGCCGTGCTGCTGGGTCCGCGCCGGCACGATCCCGAGCCCGCCGCGTGCCCGCGCACTGACCCGGCCGCGCCTTGCTCCGTCGACCACCGAGGGGTCGACATCGTCCTCGGCGCGGTTGCAATCGACGGCGGCACGCGGCGTGCGGGCGATCACGGCGCCGCAGCCGCGCTGAAGTGCGCGCCAGACGAGGCGGTCGACGAGTGGATCCTCGAGCGTCGTCAGCGACGCCTTGCCCGAAGCCGAGAGGCCGACCAGCCAGTCGGGATAGTCGCGGCCGGAATGCGGGACCGACAGCAGGACCGGCAGGTCCCCGCGCGGCTGGTGAAGGATCGGGGAGGGGAGCGTGCTCACGGTCAAAGTTAATTTTCGTACCAGTTTAGGACTTGCTCAGGGACCCTGCAACGCATGAGAGCATTATTCGCTTCTGGCAAAACGGTCTTTGGCGGAGCATAAAGTGGGCATGGCAAGAATTCTCCTGGCCGAAGACGATACTTCGATGCGCGAGTATCTGCAGCGTGCGTTGCAGCGGGTCGGCTATGAGGTCGAGGCCGTCGGGTGCGGCACCGAAGCGATGCCGCTGCTGCAGAGCGAGCATTTCGACCTGCTCCTCACCGACATCGTCATGCCGGAGATGGACGGCATCGAGCTTGCGCAGAAGGCAAGCGCGATCGACCCCGCGATCCGCGTCATGTTCATCACCGGCTTCGCCGCCGTCGCCCTCCAGGGCGGCCGCACGGCTCCGGAGGCGAAGCTTCTCTCCAAGCCCTTCCACCTGAAGGACCTGGTGCTTGAGGTCGACCGCATGTTCCAGTCCGAGGATCAGCACGGCCGCCTGTAGGCGCCCGAGCGGCTTTCGTTTCCGCTAACCGCAAGACTTGTCTGCAGGCGCGCAGACAGGGTTGCGCCGCCCGAAACCCGCCTCTACATGGCCCCTCTCCGGCAGCGCCACGCAGCGTTCGCCGGCCCGGGTGGGCGTGTAGCTCAGTGGTAGAGCACTGTGTTGACATCGCAGGGGTCGCAAGTTCAATCCTTGCCACGCCCACCATTTTTCTCCTTCTAAACCAGTGATTTACCGCAGCCCACGAGCTTGCGCGGATACGGTCGGCGTTGCGTGAGTTAAGTTCGCAAAAGATCCCTCACGAGGAGCGAGTAACGATGGCGAAGAAGGCGACCGCGAGCAGCGGCGGCAGCAAGTCGGGCAGCGGCAAGTCGAGCACGGCCAAGGAAAAGAGCAGCGGCAGCAGCGGCACGTCCGTGGCGCGCGCTTCGTCCGCCGGTGGCGAGTCCGGCGGCTCGGGTTCGGGCAAGCAGGAGGGCTTCAACCCCGGCGAGGCGTTCATCAAGCTGCTGCAGAGCCCGCTGGTCGCCGAGCTGATGGCGGTCGCCGCCACGGCAGCACTCGCGGCGCTGGCCGAGCACGGCTTCACCAGCGGCGGTGAGGGCGCTCGCGGCAAGCGCGCCGGCAAGGCCGTCAAGGAAGCGGGCAAGGCCGCCGCCGCGGCGATCGGCCGCCGGCTCAGCACCGAAGTCGAGGAGATCCGGAACGCCGCGAAGGCTAAGAGCGGCGCAACAGCGTAAGGCGCGCGCGGCCGATTTCACGGACGGCGTCGAGCTCCAGCCCGGCGCCGTCGACCTCGTCGCCGCGGCTGGTCTCGACGGTCATCCAGCCGCCCGGCGCAAGCCAGCCGGCGCGCATCACGGCGGCTACCACCGCAGTGCCTGAGCCCGATGTATAAGGCGGGTCGGCAAAGATGAGGTCGAACGCTTCGGAGCGGGGGAGCGATAGCGCCGAGCCGGGAATGACCTGAACGCTTGCGCCGAGCTTGTCGGCATTGCGCCGGATTGCTGCCGCAGCCTTGGCATCGCTCTCGACGAAGGTCGCGTGCGCGGCGCCGCGTGACAGCGCCTCGAATCCCAGTGCGCCGCTCCCCGCAAACAGGTCCGCGACGCGGAGCTCGTCGAACGAGCCGAGCCGGCTCGCGAGCATGGAGAAGAGCGCTTCCCGGACCCGATCGGCGGTCGGGCGCGTGTCCCGCCCGGCGGGCGCCTCGAGCGTCCGGCCGCGCCACTTCCCGGCGATGATCCTCATCGAAGCGTCGAACGGAAGGCGTTCAGCTCGGCCTCGGACACTTCGTCGACATCGCCCGGCTCCAGGTCCTCGACCGTGATTGGCCCATAGGACGTGCGGATGAGGCGCGAGACCTGCAGGCCGAGGAACGCAAGCACGTTGCGCACCTCGCGGTTCTTGCCCTCGGTCAGGCTC
>DASVXN010000340.1:0-11134 GCA_036392635.1 Sphingomicrobium sp.
GACCTCGGCCGTGGTCTCGCCGCGATGCTCGGCAGCGAGGCGGCGGAAGGCGCGAATGACCGGCTGAAGCTGGTTCTTGCGGCCGTTGCGCGCGAGGACGCTCAGGAAATTGGCGGTCAGCGAATCGACGCTGAGCTGCGGCATAATCGCGTCGAATGCTTTGCCTGCCTGCTCGCGCGAAACCAGCGGGCTCGTCACGAGCTCGTTGAAGTCCCTCGAATCAGCGAGGGCCTGGCTCAGCGCGTCAAGGCTGTTGCCCACCGCTTCGATCTGCCGCTGATCGCGCGCAAGATCGAACAGCGCTGACGCATAGCGTCCCGCTAAGCTGGCCCGAATGCCGCCGGATGTCTCCACGCGCGAAAGTCCCCAGAACTGGAATTGCCCCGACGTTAAAAAATGGGGCGTGGAAACGGGTTACCCCGCACGCCCCCATCGGTTGCCGCGGCCCGTAGCAAGGGGTGCGCGGCGATGCAACTGCCCAGCTTGGTTTGAGCGCAAGCTGACGGAAGCAGCGCTCTCCCAAGTCTCCTAATCCAGAGTTCGAAAGGAGCAATCCGCATGTCTTACGTCGTCCGTGGACTCGACCCCACACCCTTCCAGCCGTTGTTTGGCCTTTCCGACGAGGAGCTCGCCGAGCACGGCGCATTACGGATGATCGTCACGCAGAAGCCGAGCTTCCCGTGCCGGGTCAGCCTGACCGATCGCGAGATTGGCGAGAGCGTGCTTCTGCTGAACCATGTCAGCCACGACGTCGCGAATGCCTACCGAGCGAGTCACGCGATCTTCGTGACCGAAGGCGCCGCGGACGCCGCCGAATATGTGGACCAAGTGCCGCCCGTCTTCGGAACCCGGGTGCTCTCGCTTCGCGGCTTCGACAGCGACGGCATGATGGTGGAAGCGGTGCTTGCCCAGCCTGGCGAGGCGGATGCGGAAATCCGGAAACTTTTCGCCAACCCCGCGATCGAGACGATCCATGCTCACAACGCCACTCGCGGCTGCTTCGCCGCCAAGATTGAGAGGCACTGACATGGCGATGCTTGCACAGTCGGTTGAGGCGCCTAGATCGAAGCCAATGGACAATGTCGCGCGCCTCGACGCGGACACCGCCTGGGCAGCCTTCATGCGCCGCGATCGCGCCTGGGACGGGCGCATCCTCGGTGCGGTGAAGAGCACGGGCATCTACTGCAAGCCGAGCTGCCCGGCGCGCCGGCCGAAGCGGGAGAATGTCGAGTTCTTCGTGGATGCTCAGGAGGCGAGGGCCGCCGGCTACCGGGCGTGCATGCGCTGCAAGCCGGATGAAGTCGGCCGTGATCGTGAGGCGGTCGCGCACGCCGTGAAGCTGATCGAGCAGGCGGAAGAGGCGCCGAGCCTCACGGACTTGTCCGCAGCGGTCGGCTATGCGCCGCACCACTTCCAGCGCCTCTTCAAGCGCGACCTCGGCGTGTCGCCCGCCGAATATGCCCGCGCCCTCCGCAATCGCCGCAGCGAGGCGGCCTTGAAGGCAAACGAACGCGTCACCGACGCAGTCTATGATGCCGGTTATTCAGCACCCAGCAGCTTCTACAGCGACGCCAAGGAGAGGCTCGGCATGACGCCATCGGCATGGCGCAACGGCGGGCGCGGCGAGACCATCCGCTGGACCCACTTCGACAGCCCGCTCGGAGAGATGTTCATCGCCGCAACGAGCAAGGGCATATGCCGACTGACCTTCGATGACAGCGAAGAAACGTTGAGGCGCCTGTTCCCGAACGCCACCGTCATCCGCGACGACGGCGGGCTGAAGGATCTGGTGGAAGGCGCCCTGCAGGCGATCGAGCGACCGCTCGCCATGCCGGACCTGCCGATCGATGTCGCCGGGACTGCGTTCCAGGAAGCGGTCTGGCGAGAGCTTCGCAAGATCCCCGCGGGAGAGACCCGCAGCTATGCAGAGATTGCAGCAGCCATCGGTTGCCCCAAGGCTGTCCGCGCTGTCGGCTCAGCCAACGGCGACAACCATGTCTGCGTGCTGATTCCCTGCCACCGGGTCATCCGCAGCGACGGCTCGCTCGGCGGCTATGGCGGCGGCATCGAGCGCAAGAAGAAGCTGCTCGCTTCGGAGGGCGTCGAACCGGAGCCGCCGACTTTGCTCTGATGTGCGTGTGTTGACACTATAACACACCACCTCTAGCGCGAGGTCTCTCTTGCTGGAGGTGAGCCGCGTGGCGGAATTGTCGGTGCAGGGAACGGGTGGGCGAGCGTCGTTGCGGCGGGTGATCGACTATCCGCTCGTCGCCCTGCTGATCGCTGTCGGCCTTTACATCCTTGCCGCCGGCACGGGGCAGAACCTCGGCTCTTCGATCCCCGTGCACTCGGCCGCGGCGAAGATGTGGGTGCGCAATGCCACCATCTTCGCGATCGTCCTGCTGACCTACAAGCTGGCGATTGCCCGCCTCGGCGCTTCGCCGCGCGACGATCTGACGGCCAGACGGTCGCTAATCTATCTTGGCGCGGGGCTTCTGGTCGGCTTCCTGCTGATGGCCGCTGCAGTCGCCGCGGCCGCCGTGGCGCAAGTCTATAATCTCGTGGGAGAAGGCGACAGCAGCGATCTCATGCACGCCCTGATCACCGCCGCGATCATGCCGGCGTTCATGGAAGAACTGCTCTTCCGCGGCATCCTCTTCCGCTGGATCGAGGAGTTCGCCGGCAGCTGGGCGGCGCTCGCGATCACATCGGCGCTGTTCGGGCTCATCCACATCTTCAACCCGCAGGCGACCTGGTTCTCCTCTTTCGCGATTGCTCTCGAAGCCGGGGTCATGCTCGGCGGCGCCTACATGCTGACGCGCAGCCTGTGGCTGCCGATGGGCATCCATGCGGCCTGGAACTTCGCCCAGGGTGAGGTTTTCGGCGTGCCCGTGTCGGGCACTTCCGTGCATGGGCTATTGCGGTCCCGACTGACCGGTCCGGAGATCCTCTCCGGCGGCGGGTTCGGCCTCGAGGCGACACTCTTCGCCCTCCTCATCGCGACGGCCGCGGGCGTGTGGTTCGTCTGGCTCGCAGTGCGGCGCGGCGAGGTTGTGCAGCCCTCCTGGCGGCGCTGAAGCTCTACTTCTTCGCAGGCTTTGCCGGCGGATTAGCCGACTGGCTCATGAGGGACGTCGCGGCCTTGGCGTCGCCGTTAGCGAGCGCGGCCATGATCTTGGACGTCAATTCACGAACTTCCGCCGGAAGGTGCGGCTGATAGGCGACAGGCGCCATCAGGGTTCGCGCGTCGTCTAGCCGGCTACCCGAAATCAGCACGCTGACCGCCGTCATGCGCAGGTTCATGTCCTGCGGAGCCAGGGCGGTGGCGTAGAGCAGGGCGTCGACGGCATTGTCGCTCGCGGGCTGGCCCGCCTCCGCGAAGCTGTCGAAGAAGAGCTCCAGCGGCTCCGCATTCTCCGTGTCGAGGGCGTTGGCCTTAGTGAACCATGCGCGAACCGCACCCCAATCGGCCGACTTGGGCGCCGCTTTCGCCAAGGCCATCTGCGCTCGACCTTCATAGATGAGCGCGTGATCGTCGTGTGGATTGCCCGCGATCGCGCGCGCTGCGGCCTCTTGCGCTCCGGCATAATCCTTGGCGTCGTAATCAGCCTCGGCCAGCGCAGATTGAACTGCGGCATCCTGCGGATATTTGGCGGCGATGGCTCGCGCCTGGCCGGCCAACGGGGGTGCGGTGGTCGCGTTCACTCCCCGCTTCGAGCGGATCTTTACTTCGATGATCGCTGCCTCGCCGGCGCCTAAGTCGCGGATTGCTACAGGATCGATCGGAATGACCTTCGCGTCCAGGCGGAAGCCAAGCAGATGGTTCTGCCGCCGGTACTGGTCGACCTCACGGTCGAGCACCTTCAGATCGCCGAACGCCGCTTGGGCCGACTCGAGCGGCGTCTGCCCCTTCTGGATGCCTGCGATGTAGCGCGACATCTGTCCCTTGCGGGCGTCGGTCATCGCGAAGAAGTGAGTGAGCAGCCACCCCCGTGCATAGAGGGCATCCACCTGCTCGTTGGTGACGCGCTCCGGCATTTTGTCGCCGAGGATCTGCGCCAGCGTGAGGCTGGTTCGGTCACGGACGCCGAAAACGCGATAATCCGGGAACTTGCCGATGAGGACGCTGCCGTCCTTTTCGACTTCGGCGCTTGCGAAGAATTCCGCGAAGCCCTCGACTGCCCACGTCGGGATCGCGACGTTCGCCGTTTGCAGCTGCAGATGGTGGGCATATTCGTGGAAGAAGATCGACTGGGTATCGAGCAATTCCTCCGTGCGTCCGATCGCGTTCGCGGCGCCGGAGGTCAGCTTGCCGGCGTAGCGAGGGACGAAGGCGTATGAGCCGTCGGCGCGGGTGATGTACATGCCGCGTGCGTTCTCGATGCCGAGCAGGTCCTCGATCTGGTCCGAGTCCCCGAGCACGAAGACCTTGACCCGGCCAGCATCGGTCAGGTCCGGGTCCTTCATCTGTCGAAGGTAGCGGACGGCCTTGTCGAAGCGCTCGAGCTTCTCGGCGAAGTCGCGAAGCTGCTTCGCGTCCTCATCCGCATAGATGATGAAATGCTTCGACTTGGCCTCTCGCCAGGCCGCATGAGCCTGCGTTCCCGCGACCGCAAACAGAGCGGCCAACGCAGCACGGAACAACACTCGCATTGAAGAAGCCCCCTTCCTCGGCGAGGGCGGGTTATCAGGGGATCAGGCTAGAGCAAGTTAACATCGCGCGGCCCTGCTAAAGGAAGCTGTAGGGGTCGACGTCGACGCTGACGCGGACCTTGGCGCTCCATTCGATGGCGGCGAGCCAGTCGCGGATGACGTCCTGGACGTCGAGGCTCCGCTTGGCGTGGACGAGCAGGCGTTGCCGATGGCGGCCTCGCAGCATGGCGAGCGGTGCGGGGGCGGGGCCGAACACGGCCATGCCTTCGACCTCCGGCGCCGCGTGGCCAATCCGGCGGGCAACCGCCTCTGCCTCGTGGGCGTCCTCGGCGGACACGATGATCGCCGCGAGCCGACCGAATGGCGGCATCGCCGCTTCTCGTCGGGCGTCGGTCTCTGCAGCATAGAAGCCTGCGACGTCACCGCCGACGAGCGCCGCAATGACCGGCGCATCGGGCTCATGGGTCTGGACGAACACTCGTCCGGGCTTGTCGCCGCGGCCGGCGCGGCCGGCGACCTGCTGAATCTGCTGGAAGCTGCGTTCGGCGGCGCGGAGGTCGCCGCCTGCGAGACCGAGGTCGGCATCGACGACCCCCACCAGTGTGAGATTCGGGAAGTGGTAGCCCTTCGTGATGAGTTGGGTGCCGACGACCACGTCGATCGCACCGGCCTCCATCGCTCCGACGAACTCCGCGGCACGGAGCGGGGACCAGATGGTGTCGGAGGTGACGATCGCGGTGCGCGCCTCGGGGAAGAGCTCCGCCACCTCGTCGGCGATGCGTTCGACGCCGGGGCCGCAGGCGACGAGGCTGTCCTGCTCGCCGCATTCGGGGCAGGCCTTGGGCGGCGGGATCACGAGGCCGCAGTGATGGCACGCAAGGCGGTGCATGAGCCGGTGCTCGACCATCCAAGCGGTGCAATTCGGGCACTGGAAGCGGTGGCCGCAGTTGCGGCACAGGGTCAGCGGCGCGAAGCCGCGGCGGTTGAGGAAGAGGAGCGACTGCTCGCCGCGGTCGAGGTTCTCCTCGATCTCGGAGACGAGCTGCGGGGCGAGCCAGCGCCCGCGCGGCGGCGGGTCCTGGGTGAGGTCGATGGCGCTGATCGCGGGCATGGAAGCGCCGGCGAAGCGCTCGGGCAGGCTGACCTCGCGGTACCGGCCGAGCTCGACCATATGCTTGCTCTCGATCGGCGGCGTCGCGGTGGAGAGGATCACGGGGATGTCCTCGAACTTGGCTCGCATCACCGCGGTGTCGCGGGCGTGGTACTGGACGCCTTCCTCCTGCTTGAAGCTCGGCTCGTGCGCTTCGTCGACGACGATGAGGCCGAGCTTGGGATAGGGAAGGAACAGTGCCGACCGAGCGCCTACGGTGACTGCCGCTTCGCCGCTGGCAATCCCGCGCCAGGCACGGCGTCGCTGCGAAGAACGCAGGTCCGAATGCCACGCTACCGGCTGGCACCCGAACCGGGCCTCGAAGCGCTTCAGGAACGGCTCGGTCAGCGCGATCTCGGGAAGCAGCACCAGCGCCTGCCTGCCCTGCCGCAGGCATTCGGCGATAGCCTCGAAATAGACTTCGGTCTTGCCGGAGCCCGTGACGCCATCGAGCAGGATCGGATCAAAGCCCTGGCCGACAGCGGAAGACAGGCTCGACGCCGCCTCCATCTGCTCGTCGTTGAGCTCGGGCGGCGCAAAGTCCGGGTCGGGGCAGGCGAGCGGGCGGTCGCCGTCAACGGCAACGGCTTCGAGCGCGCCGGCGTTCACGAGCCCGCGCATGACCGCGTCGCTGACCTCGGCATGGTTGGCAAGCTCACGGATGGTGCCCTGCCGCGCCTCCAGCATGGCCAACGCCTTTTCGCGCTGCGGCGTGAGGCGATCGGGGATCAGGCCGGTCGCGCGGTATTCGGTCAGCTGGCGCGGACCGTCCAGCGCGGCGGACGAGGGCAGCACCATGCGCAGAACGGCGGCGAGCGGGCTGAGGTAGTAGTCGGCCGTCCACTCGCACAGGCGCCGCAACGGCGGCGCGATGGGAGTAACGCCGAGGACGCCAGCGAGCGGGCGCAGCCTGGTGTCCGGCACCTCGGTCGCGGGTAAGCGCTCCGCATCCCAGGCAACCCCGAGCAACTGCCGCGGCCCGACCGGCGCAACGACGACCGAGCCGGGCTCAACGTACAGGCTGTCGGGCACGCGATAATCGAGCGGTCCGAGCGCCGCGTTCAGCGTCACGACACGGGCGCGCGACTGTCTCAATTCGGGCGAAACGCAGCGAATGCAGCGTGCCTGTACCCGCGCCTGCGCGTGCGAAGGCCCTCTTGAGCGCTTCGCGCACACTGGGAAATCGAGCAAGCTCGGCTGCTGTTCATCGGCCGCGCTTAAGCACAGAGAGCCCGTCGTAGGACAGAGGGTCTGCAGCACTCAACCGCGGTGCAAACCGCACTTCGTTCCGAACGCATGATGTCAGGAGAGTGACGGCCCGACATAGGGGGGCATCCAGAGGTCGGGCCGGAGACGCGACTACTCATCGAGCAGAGGCCTCGCGGCGCGCTTAGCCACTCTAAGCGGAACATGTTGAAAGTATACGTATTCGCAACAATTGTTAGCAAATTCAATGGCTTGGGTCATTTGCTCGGGCCATCCGCAACGCAAATTAACTTACGTCCTTATCTACTTAGGTGCGGAGCTGAGCGCATCAGGTAAGACGATCAGGAGGGACCAGTGGCGCGGGGCATGGCCACTGGTCCCCACCAGTGCAGTCGGGTCACTGCCCGGTTCGGGCCACATTGCGATAAGTCTCTGGAATGGTGCTATATTTCAGGCGGACTCGCTGAGTCGAGCCTCACTGGCTTGGCGGGTCCACCTACTGCTGGTGACCGTTCTCAGCTGATCATCCCAGCACTTCTCGTTCTCGTTCTCACGCAGCCCTTCGCGCATGTGAAGGAGACACATTCTCACCCCGCGCCGATGTTCGACGGGGTCGGGACGGAAGTTACCGGCCGCGCTTCTTGCGGTGATGGTCAAAGTCGAGGACCGCGGATTCGTCCTCCGGCTGCAGCAGGCCAAGCCGGCGGGCGACTTCCTGATACGCCTCCTCGACGCCGCCGAGGTCCTGGCGGAAGCGGTCCTTGTCGAGCTTCTGGTTGGTCTTGATGTCCCACAGGCGGCAGCCGTCGGGGCTGATCTCGTCGGCCAGGATCACGCGGCTGTAGTCGCCGTCCCAAACGCGGCCGAACTCGAGCTTGAAGTCGATCAGACGGATACCGATTGCCGCGAACATGCCCGACAGGAAGTCGTTCACGCGGATCGCCATGTCGGCGATATCGTTCATCTCGTCCTGCGTCGCCCAGCCGAAGCAGGCGATATGCTCGTCGGCGATCATCGGGTCGCCGAGCGCATCGTCCTTGTAATAATATTCGATGATCGTGCGCGGGAGCTGCGTCCCTTCCTCGATCCCGAGGCGCTTGGAGAGCGAGCCGGCTGCGACGTTCCGGATCACGACCTCGATCGGAACGATCTCGACCTGACGGATCAGCTGCTCGCGCATGTTGATGCGGCGGATGAAGTGGGTAGGAACGCCGATCGCCGCGAGCGAGGTGAAGATGTGCTCGCTGATGCGGTTGTTGATCACGCCCTTGCCGCTGATGGTGCCACGCTTCTGCGCATTGAACGCCGTGGCGTCGTCCTTGAAATACTGAATAAGCGTTCCGGGCTCGGGACCCTCGTAGAGGATCTTGGCCTTGCCTTCGTAGATCTGGCGGCGGCGAGCCACGATGCGCATCACTCCAACGTAGGTGGGAAGGAGCGGGCGCTATAAGCGAGGAGGGCGGTGCGTGCTAGTCCGCCCTCCTGCCCCTGACGTTAGTTGAAACGGGCGCGCTTGACCGGCGCTGCCCAGGGCGCCGAATATTCGATGCGGTTCAGGACGTTGAACGCATTCAGCGATGCTTCGCGGAAGCGGCGTACAAGGCCGAGAATGGACTGGTTCAGCGCAATCCGCCCAGCCTGATACTGACGGTCGAAAATCTGATCGATCATGGTTTGCATCCTTCCTCTCGTCTGAAAGTCAGAGGGCGATGGAGAAGCTGTCGATGCGGTCATTGGCAGCGCGCAGTGCCTGCTCGATCATGTCGAGCCGACCGGCGTCACTGAGCGTGTGCCAGGTGCGGGCGCTCGACCGGATCACGTCAAGCTTTGCGACCTGCTCCACTGGGCCGCCTTCGACGAACGCACGGGTGCTGAGGCCATAAGCCATGGCGTGTTTCCTCCTTTGATGCTGGTCGCCGACGAAGCGGGCTGTCGAGGGGAGTGTCTGGGCCTCGCCGGCGACTTGATTTGCAGATAGATATTCTGCATTCGTTCCGCCAATCAAACGCTTCGCAGCGTCGATAAAATGGCCTTATGAGGTGAGTTGATGAGGCGACTTCCGCCCCTTGCCGCGATCCGGGCTTTCGAAGCGGCCGCGCGCGCCGAAAACTTCACGGCTGCAGCGGCCGAGCTGGGCATGACCCAGGCGGCGGTTTCGTATCAGGTGAAGAGCCTCGAGGAGCGGCTCGGCTCGCCATTGTTCGTGCGGGAGAAGGGACGGGCGCGGCTGACGCCTCTGGGCCAGCGGCTGTTGCCGGCGCTGTCGGGCGCGTTCGATGCGATCGAGGCGGCGTTCGCGAGCCATCGCGAAGAGGACGAGTCGCTCCTGACGATCACGACGACCCACACCTTCGCGAATACCTGGCTGGCGTGGCGGCTCGGCGGTTTCCAGATGGAGCATACCGACCTCGCCGTCCGGATGACGACCAGCAACGAGCTCTGCGACCTGCGCGGCGGGGACGCCGACGTGGCGATCCGCGCAGGAAAGGGCGGCTGGGAGGGGCTTGAGGAACATCGGCTGTTCGAATCGGCCTTTACGCCGATGGCGAGCCCGGACTGCATCGCCGAGGCGGAGCGAAAGCTTGGGCGCAAGCTGGAGCCCCGCGACATTGCCCAACAGCTCCGCATCAGCCCCAGCGACGAGTGGTGGCAGCAATGGTTCTCGGACAATGGCGTCGCGACGGACGACTCCATACTCAGGCGCGCGGGCATCCGCCTCGAGAACCAGGCGAACGAAGGCCACGCGGCGATGGGCGGTCAGGGATTCGCGCTGCTGACACCGCTGCTGTGGAAGGGCGACGTTGCCGCCGGGCGACTGGCGGTGCCTTTCCCCAATCGGATCTCGGCGCGGGGCTGGGCTTATTGGCTGGTCTACCCGCGCGAGCGGCGCATGGTGCCCAAGGTGAAGCGCTTCCGCGAGTGGCTCATCCCGGAGATGCGGCGGGCCGTGGACGAGCTCGACGGGGGGTGGGCAAGCTCCGGCCGGATACCGTCGGCGGCGAGGGTTGGCTGATCTAAACTGTTGAGCACGGGCATTTAAATACCGTTTTCGCGAACGTGGTTAACGATTCTGCTTGCCTCATTCACCACTTTCGGGTTCCCGTGCGTCGTCTAGCCGACGATTGGTCCGAGTCGCGTCTCCTCTTGGGGCGAAAGGAGCGCAGTGGTTCGTTTGGCGTATCAAGATCGCGTGCGGGTGCGTGCCGGGGGGCGGGCAGCGTTGCTGCGCGCCTGCGCTTTTTCGGCGCTGGCAGCCGCATCGGTTCTCCTTGCCAGTCCTGCCGCGGCAGACCCGCCCGGAATGGGTGGCCCCCCGCCGGGCGCGGGTCCACCGCCCAACGCCGGACCGCCCCCCGGGGCAGGTCCGCCACCGCAAGCCGGACCTCCGCCCGGATCTGGGCCTCCAGTGACCGCCGGGCCCCCGCCCGGGGCCGGACCGCCTGCGACTGCAGGGCCGCCCGCCGGAATCGGCGCCCCGGTAGCGGTCCCTGCACCCGCAACCGCGGCCGTTCCAAGCACCGGATCCTCCACTCTCACGCCAGCCCAGCCGGTCGCTACTTCAGTCGCTTCGCCGGCGAACGCAGGCGCCGGTGCCGGTGGTCCGCCTGCGACTGCCGGTCCCGCGCTAGATGCGGGGCCAACAACTACTGCATCACCACCGGCGGTTTCAGGCGCAGCGCCATCGGCTACTCCGACCTCTTCGACAGCGGCGTCGGCTCCGGAAGTGGCCTCAGCAACCGCTCCGGGCGGCGGGCTGCCCCAAGCGGGCAGTCCAGCGGCGCTTGCGAGCACCGCTGCTCCCGTGCAGCAGATCGTCGTCAATCAGGGCACGTTCGATGTCGCTGCCGTAGCGACTCCCGCGCAGGTCGCCGCAACCTCGAATCCAGCGGCTCTGCTGCTCGTCGCAGGCAGTGTAGCAACGGCGGCCAGCGCACGCGTCGAGGGCGGCGTCGTCGTCCTCGCGAGCTCTGCAGCATCGTCCGTCAGCGGCAGCGGCTCGACCGCTCATGGTGCGGACGGCAAGATCCCACCGGGCGATCCATGCTCGAGGGGCGTCGCGAATCCGTGCAACGGCAACAACGGGAATGACGGCGATCAGGGGAATGTAAGGAACCCACCGCCGCC
>DASVXN010000341.1:0-5086 GCA_036392635.1 Sphingomicrobium sp.
AACCGCTCGCACAACAGCGCATATCCGTGCGGGTCCGGCTTCGGCCGAAGCTCGCTCGCGTGGATGTCGTGCAGGTCGTCGAAGTGCCCGTGCACTCCGATCGCCTCGAGCACTCGGTGGGCATAAGGCGCATCGCCGTTGGTGAACACGAAGCGCCGGCCGGGGAGCTGCGGCAGGAGCCGCCCAAGGCGGTCGTCCGCTTTCACGCAGTCAAGCGGGATGTCATGGACATCGGCGAGGAAGTCGTGGGGGTCCACTTCATGCTCTCGCATGAGACCGGCGAGGGTTGTGCCGTGCGCATGGAAGTGGGCCTTCTGGACGCGCTTGGCCTCCTGCGGATCGCATCCGAGCAGCCGCTCGATGTAGGCCCCCATCCGCTCGTCGATGAGCGCGAACAGACCGGTGGACGCTGGATAGAGGCAATTATCCAGGTCGAAGATCCAGTCGCGGACGTGGGCGAAGCGAGGGTCCATTGGCCAGCGCCGCCTAGCTCTTCTCTCCTTTAGAGCAAACGCCAAAAAGGCTTTGAGGGAGCGACTGATTTCGTCTGCGGTCTGCGTGTGACCTTTTAAGGGACCTTAGCGTCGTTGCGGATTGCGATACTCGACCATGGTCATCGGATACTCGCAGCCGCCGATGCGCCGATAGACGGCCATGTAGCCTTTCGCCGGCGGTAGCTCAGTAAGCTTCTTCGGTCTCGGTGGGTGGCCACGGTAGATGCCGGCCCCGTCGGCAACATAGCTCGACGTCTTCGGGCACTGAGGCGACGGACGCGCGGTGAGCTTGACGCTGTTGGGACCGGCAGCGACCGCCGGAAGCGCGATCGTCAACGCGAACAGGGCGATCAGGACTCGCATGCGCCACCTCCTGTGTGGCGGAGCAAATACCACTCCGGCGCTAAACGGTGAAGCTTTCGCCGCAGCCGCAGGCGCCCTTGGCATTGGGATTGTTGAACACGAACCCGGCCGTGAAATCGTCCTCGCGCCAGTCCATGGTCGAGCCGATCAGGTAAAGCACCGACGCGCCGTCAACGTAGAAAGTGCCAGCGGGCGTTTCGATCTTCTCGTCGAATGGCTGTTCGTCGGTGACGTAATCCACGGAATAAGCGAGGCCCGAGCAGCCGCGGCGTGGCGTCGACAGCTTTACGCCCACGGCACCTTCGGGAGCGCGACTCATCAGCTCCGCGATCCGCGCCTCGGCCGCAGGCGTGAGGATGATCGCTGCGGGGCGCGCGCGCACTTTCGTTTCCTTGTTCACAGCATTCCCAATTCTAGGCGAGCCTCATCGCTCATCTTGGACGGGTCCCATGGCGGGTCCCAGACGAGGTTGACGACGGCGTCCCGGATGCCCGGCACGGAGAGCACGCGCAGTTCGACCTCACTCGGCATCGATTCCGCTACGGGACAATGCGGCGTGGTCAGGGTCATGGTGATGGTCGCATCGCCGTCCTCGCTGATCTCGACATCGTAGATCAGCCCAAGCTCGTAGATGTCGACCGGGATCTCGGGATCGTAGATGGACTTCAGAACCTCGACGACGGACGACTGCAGCTCGCTCCCGGCGCCGCCTTGCGGCTCCTCGGGTTTGTCGCCCGCCAGGAAGCCGGCGAGATAGTCCTTCTTCCGCTCGAACTCGGGCGTGACACGCGCTCGTGGTGGCGGGGCGACGCCGGCCACTTCTTCCGTCTCGATCTTGCGCTCCTCGTTCATCCGAAAATCCGTTTGACCTGATCGATCCCGCGCACCAGCGCTTCGATGTCCGAGCTGTCGCTGTGCGCCGCAAAGCTTGCCCGGGCGGTTGCCGGAACGCCGAGCCAGTCCATCAGCGGCTGAGCGCAATGGTGTCCGGCGCGGACGGCGACGCCCGCATCGTCCAATATCGTGGCGGTGTCGTGCGGATGCACCCCGTCGACGTTGAAGCTGACGATACCGGCGCTGTCCTCGGGACCGTAGATGGTCACGCCAGGGATGCTGCGGAGCGCAGCACGGCATTCGGCGACGAGCGCGCATTCGTGAGCGTGAATTGCTTCGACGGAGAGCTGATTGACCCAGTCCAGCGCTGCGTGGAGCCCGACTGTGCCGACGATATGCGGCGTTCCTGCCTCGAAACGCGAGGGTGCTTCGAGGAACGTCGTTTCGTCGAATGTCACGCGGTCGATCATCGAGCCGCCGCCCTGCCACGGCGGCATCGCGGCAAGCAGATCGGCGCGGCCCCACAGGCAGCCGATACCGGTCGGCCCGTAAATCTTGTGGCCGGAGAAAGCGTAGAAATCCGCGCCGATGCTTGCGACATCCACGCTCAGGCGGGGCACGGCCTGACAGCCATCGATCAGCAGCAGCGCGCCTTTCGCGTGAGCGATCTCCGCTGCCCGCCTTGTATGTAGGATCGAGCCGAGCACGTTCGAGACATGCGCGAACGCGACGATGCAATGCTCTTCGGTGAGCATTCGCTCGGCCGCGTCGAGGTCGATTTGTCCGTCGGACGTGAGGGGGACGGCATCCACCTCGAACCCGGCAAGCTGCCATGGGACGATGTTGCTGTGATGCTCGAGATGCGAGAGCAGCACTCGGTTACGGCCGTTCGTCGGCAACGTCCGCGCGACGAGGTTGATGGCCTCGGTTGCACCGCGAGTGAAGACCAGTTCCTCGGGCTTGCCGCCGATGAATGTCGCCGCCGCACTACGCGCCGCTTCGTAGCGCCCCGTCATGTCGGACGAGCGCTGATACACGCCGCGATGGACGGTCGCGTAGTCTGGCCCATAGGCCTGTGCGATCGCGTCGATCACCGCCTGCGGCTTTTGCGCCGTCGCGGCGCTGTCGAGATAGTGCCAGTCACCGACGCCCGGGAACTGATCACGAAGGTTCAGCGCGGAGTTGATGCGGGTTGGCGCGTTCACACGACCCTCCGGAGCGCATCACGAGCCGAGGTGCACAGCGCGCTAGCATCAGTGGCACTGTCCCAGAGGCCCATGACAAAGCCTTCCAGCAGCAACGCGCGAGCGCTCGCGGGATCGAGGCCGCGGCTTTCGGCGTAGAAGAGCTGCATCGGGTCGAGCTCGCCCACGCTGGCGCCGTGGGCGCACTTCACGTCGTCCGCGAAGATCTCGAGCTCGGGCTTGCAATTGGCAGTAGCGCCACGGTCGAGCAGCATGGCCTTGACCGACTGTTCGCCGTCCGTGTGCTGGGCGCCGCGAGCGACCTCGACCTTGCCGAGGTACGAACCGGTCGCCTTGCCGTTGAGCACGGAGCGGACGACCTGGCGCGAGCGGCCGTTTTCGCCGAGATGGCGGACGTTGGTCACGATCTCGTTGGTGGACAGGCCTGTCCCGATGTTCGCAGCGTACAGCTCGAAGTCGGCGCCCTGCTCAAGGCTGACCTCGAGCTCGACCCGCCCGTAGACGGGCGCAGTGTTCAGTGTGAAGATGCGGACCTTCGCGCCTTCGCCGAGCGCAAGCTGAACGCGCCGGACCTGCACGTCGTCAGCGGCCGGAAGCCAGATCTGCTCGAACTGCTCACCCGCGGCGACGGTCAGCGTCACTGGCTCTGCGAATTGCTCCCAAACAGGCTGCAGCGCGTCGAGGTCGGCGTAACGCCACTCCTCCTGGCGGCGGGTGGGGAAGGGCGCCGTCATCACGCCGCCGCCTCCGCATAGCCCTCGCGCTCGAGCTCGCGGGCAAGGTCGGCGTTGCCGCTGCGGACGATGCGCCCGGCCTGCAGCACGTGGACCTGATCCGGTTCCACATAGTCGAGCAGCCGTTGGTAGTGCGTGATCAGCAGGACGCCCTTGTCTGCGCTGCGCATGATCCGGTTGATGCCGGCGCCGACGGCCCTCAGCGCGTCGATGTCGAGACCGCTGTCCGTTTCGTCGAGCACGGCAAATTTGGGGCTCATGATGCCCATCTGGACCATCTCGGCGCGCTTCTTCTCGCCGCCCGAGAAGCCGACGTTCACCGGCCGTTTGAGCATCTCGACGTCCATGCCGAGGAGCGCGGCTTGGCTCTTCGCCAGCTTGATGAATTCGCCGCCGCTGAGTTCCGCCTCGCCGCGCGAGCGGCGCTGGGAATTCAGGCTCTCGCGGAGGAACTGGAGGTACGAGATGCCCGGGATCTCGACCGGATACTGGAAGCCGAGGAAGAGACCCGCCGCAGCGCGCTCATGCGGCTCCATCGCGAGCAGGTCCTGCCCGTTGAAGGTCACGCTACCGCCGGTCGCCTCATAGCCAGGACGTCCCGCGAGCACGTACCCGAGCGTGGACTTGCCCGCGCCGTTCGGCCCCATAATCGCGTGGACCTCGCCGGCCGGCACGCTCAGCGACACGCCATTGAGGATCGGCTTGTCGCCGACGTTCGCGCTGAGGTCACGGATGTCGAGCAAGTTCACTTGATTTTCTCCGCGGCACCGGCCGGGCAATTGTTGAGGAAATAGCGGCGCATCGAGTCCATCGCGTCCTGGCGGATGTTCTCGAGCAGGCGCTTGTCGTTCAGCGTCTTCTGCCGGTCTTCGATCGAGGCCTGCTGCAGTTCGAGCTGCTTTTGCTGGAGCTTGAGCTCAGCCGGCTTGATGTCGGCCGCTTCGCGGAGGGCGCGCTGCTGAGTGGTCAGCGCGAGCCGGTCGTTCACGATCGCCTCCTGCTCGCGGTAGGCCTCAAGGAGGAACTGGCTGTGCCGCGCGGCTTCGCCGGAGAACACCGGATTGGCTGAGCGACGATCGCACTTGGTCACGGCCTGATCGAGCGCGTCGAGGTCGGCGGACGCCGCCGCAAGCATCAACAACGGCATCATCCGACACTCCCCTCAAGGCTGATACCGAGCAGCTTCTGCGCCTCGACCGCGAACTCCATGGGGAGCTGCTTCAGCACCTCGCGGGCGAAGCCGTTGACGATGAGGGCTACCGCAGCTTCCTGATCGAGACCGCGGCTCATGGCGTAGAACAGCTGGTCCTCGCTGATCTTCGAGGTCGTCGCCTCGTGCTCGATCGTGGCCGTCGGGTTCTTGACCTCGATGTAGGGCACGGTATGCGCGCCGCAGTCGCTCGACAGCAGCAGCGAGTCGCACTGCGTGAAGTTGCGCACACCCTCGGCGGTCGGA
>DASVXN010000342.1:0-1570 GCA_036392635.1 Sphingomicrobium sp.
GCGCCGCATATTTCGCGTAGGCGCCGGTGGCTTCCGGAGAAATCGGCCACTCCCGCCGGGAGCGTGAACTCAGGTCGGCAGCTGTTTGCACCACCCGCTTCTCGACATCGATGACGATACGGTCGCCATCAGCGAGAAGGCCGATCGGACCACCTCGCGCCGCCTCCGGCGAGATATGGCCGACCATGAAACCGTAGGTCGCGCCTGAAAAGCGGCCGTCGGTGATCAGGGCCACGTCGTTCCCCAGGCCTCGCCCCTGAATGGCGGCAGTGACACCCAGCATCTCGCGCATGCCCGGGCCGCCCACGGGCCCCTCCCCGCGAATGACGACGATGTCGCCCGCCTGGATCTTGCCCTGCGCTACCGCATCGAAGGCCGCCTCCTCGCCGTCGAAAACCTTCGCCGGGCCTTCGAAGCGGAAGTTGCCGTGCCCGGCGAGCTTCACGACGCAGCCTTCCGGCGCGATGTTGCCGTAGCAAATGCCGAACCCGCCGCGCTCCTTGATCGGGCGATCGGCGGTAACGATGACCTCCTGTCCGCGCGTCTCCTTCGCATCGCTGAAGTGCTCGAACAGCGATTTGCCGGTGACCGTAGGCCCGTCGCTGATGAGGCCGGCTTGCATCAGCCGCAAACCTAGCAGCTTGGTTCCGCCGGCAGCCGACATGTCCGGCGCCATGAACCGGCCGGCGGGCTTGAGGTCCGCGATGACCGGCGTCGAGCGGGACACCTCGTCGAACAGGTCGACGTTGAAATCCGTTTCCGGGATGCCCGCCTCGCGCGCGATCGCCAGCAGGTGGAGGACGAGGTTCGTCGAACCCGCAGTCGCAGTGCCCGCGACTGCAGCGTTGCGGAGGCTCTGCGCGGTGATGAGGCTGCGCGCGTTGCGGCCTGCAGCGAGGGCGTCGAGCACGATGCGGCCAGCCTCGTAAGCGGCTTGCCGCTTGTCCGGGTGAACGGCCGGGATATCGTTCAGCCCCACTGGTGAGAGCCCAAGGAAGCTCAGTGCAAGTGCCATCGTGTTGGCCGTAAATTGGCCGCCGCACGCACCCGCGCCAGGACACGCTGCGGCCTCGACCTGCTGCAGTTGCTCGTCGCCAATGCCGCCCGCGCTGTACGCACCCACGGCCTCGAAGACGTCCTGGATGGTGATCGCCTTGGGCCCGAGGTGACCCGGCATGATCGAGCCGCCGTAAAGGATCACGCTCGGGAGATCGAGCCGCGCCGCTGCCATCGCCGCCGCGGGGATGGTCTTGTCACACCCGACGATGAAGACCACCGCGTCCAGCGAATGGCCGCGAACGGCAAGCTCCGCCGAGTCCGCAATCACTTCCCGGCTCATCAGCGACGCGCGCATGCCGCGCGTGCCCATGGCGATGCCGTCTGTCACCACGATTGTATTGAACTCGATCGGCGTGCCACCAGCCGCTTCGATCCCACGCGCGGCATGCTGTGCGAGGTCGCGGAGGTGCATGTTGCACGGAGTCACGGTCGAGAAACTGTGAACGATGGCCACCAGCGGCTTCGCAAGCGCCGACGCATCGAAACCTGCGGCGTGAAGCATCGCCCGGGC
>DASVXN010000343.1:0-4529 GCA_036392635.1 Sphingomicrobium sp.
CATGGATGCGCTGATGAAGCACCTGGTGCTTGCCATCGGGCTGGTGGCGGTCAGCGTCTGGCGTTCGGCAGTGAACTTCGCTTTGAGCGCCGTGCTTTACCTGCCGCGGGGGTTGTCGTGGCCGGACCGAAAGACCCTCCGGCTGCATGTGGTGCGAAGCGTCATCGTGACGGTGATGGCGGCGCTGTTCTTCTGGGGCATTGCCCGAGTTCCGCTCGCCCAGGCGATTGCGCTCACCTTCATCGCGCCGCTCATTGCGATGTTGCTGGCCGCGTTCTCCCTCAACGAGCGGGTCGGGCGGAGCTCGATCATCGGCGCCATCGGGGCATTTGCCGGAGTGATCGTGATCGTCATCGGGCAGGCTCGCGCCAGCGTCGCAAGCGACGTGCTGCTCGGCATCGGTGCGATTCTCGCTTCCGCGCTCTGCTATGCCGTCAACATCGTGATGATGCGCCACCAGGCGCTTGCCGCCAGACCGCTGGAGATCAACTTCTTCCAGGGGCTGACCGTGCTGGTGCTGTGGCTGGTCGTGCTCCCGTTCGTCGGACTTCCGAGCTGGCCGGGCAGTCAATGGGGGTGGATTGTAGCTGCGGCGCTAATGTCGACCTCCGGCACCTTGCTGTTCGCCTGGGGCTATGCGCGGGGACCCGCCAGCTACCTCGCCGTTACCGAATATAGCGGCTTCCTCTGGGCGTCGCTGATGGGCTGGCTCTTCTTCCGCGAGCGCGTGTCGCTGACCACGGCGATGGGTGCAGTTCTGATCGTAGGCGGCTGCCTGATTGCTGCACGGCGGAGGCCGCCACTGCCCCCGGAGATCGACGTAGCGGCGTGATCCGCGAAGCTGTTGCCGACGGAGGGCGGTTCGGCCATGGCGCCGAGGTGCCCTGGCTATGGCTGATCATCGGCGGTTTATTCGAAGTGGGGTTCACTACCACGCTTCGCTTCGTCGACGGCTTCAGGAACGTGCCGTGGACGCTGGCCTTCCTCGCGTCAGTAAGCGTCAGCATGGGGCTGCTGGAGCTCGCCTCGCGGTCGATCCCGATGGGCACGGCTTATGCCGTCTGGGGCGGGATCGGGGCAGTCGGAACGGTTCTCGTCGGAATCCTCTGGTTCCAGGAACCCACGAGCACGCTGCGCCTGCTGCTTATCCTCGCCATCGTGGCCGCGATCGCAGCGCTGCGCGCAACCGGCTAGACGGGCTTCACCAGAGCGGCGAGCGTCTGCCACATCTGCGGGTGGCTCGACTGGTCGTCGCCGGCAGTGAACTGGGCCTCCTCGAACCCGATCTTCTCGGCCCACAGCGTGATCCAGTCGCGATGGAGGAAGGTGTCGAGCAGCTTCAGCCGCTTGTTCCTGCGAAGCCGTGCGACCCGGTTCTCGAAAATTCGCTGATAGTGTCCCTGATTGGTCAGCTCGAGGAAGGAGAAAACGAGCTTCCCGCCGGGCTTCAGCGCCCGAAAGCTGTCTTCAAGGTAGAGAAAGCACTCCTCCAGCGAGACGTGGGTGAACACCGACCAGTGGAAGAGCATGTCGATCGACTCATCGCGGGCGACGATCGACGGCCCACGATGCACATGCGCCTCGAAGCCCGGACACTTGCGCTTCAGCTCGGAGACGAAGCCCTCGACGATGTCCGCGCCGATATAGCGCCCCTCCCAGCCCGCACGCTGCAGCGCCTGAGCCGTGCGGCCGCAGCCGCAGCCGAGGTCGTAGACCGCCATGCCGTCGCTGAGGCCATGATGCCGCAACACCGCGACCTGCGCATCGCCCTGGCTCTCGAAGAGTTCGATGCTTTCCGACCCGATTGCGTCGGCGAAGGCGAGGTCGCGGTTGCCGCGATGCTGCCGTAGCTTGCTGCGCAAGTGGCGCTCATAGGCGGCGGCCGAGTTGTAGCCGCCAAGCCCCACCGCCGCGAGCAACCTGTCGAAGAACATCCGTGCGACCGCCTCTCGATCAGGCCTACCGCTGTGGTTGAAGGAAGGGCGCGACCTGCGGATTGTCCTCGACCGAACGATAGAAGCGCGGCGTCGGGAATGTTCCACGCGCCTGCTCATAGGCGTACCCTAAATTCAGCAGCAGCTGCTCCGACCATTTCGGGCCCATGAAGCTGAGGCCGACGGGGAGGCCCTTTACCAGTCCCATGGGAACGGTGAGGTGCGGATAGCCCGAGACGGCGGCAAGGCTGCCGGCACCGCCTTCGGTGAACTGGTCGCCGAGCGCCGCATCGATCTTCCAGGCTGGGCCCGCCGTGGGCGCGACCAGAGCAATGACGTTGTTGTCCTTCAGCAGCTTGTCGATGCCGTTCGGCCCGGCAGCCTGGAAGCTGACCTGCCGCGCCTTCTTGTAGGCGGGATCGTCGAGGCCCTTGGTCTTCTCCGCTTCTTCGAACTGCTCCTGCCCGAACAGCGGCATTTCCTTCGCCGCGGCCGCCTTGTTGAAGGCGATCAGGTCGGCAAGCGTGCGCGAGCCGAGCGGCGCCGGGCTGCTCTTCAGATAGGCGGCCATGTCGGCCTTGAGCTCGGCGTTGAGCACGATGCCTTCGTTCTTGCCGATCAGCTTGTCGTCGAACTTCTTGATGTCGACGAGGATCGCGCCTTGCTCCTTGAGGATCGCCAGCGCCGTCTTGAACGCAGGATCGAGCAGGCGGCCCGATGCAAAACGCAGCACGCCGATGCGCTTACCCTTCAGCGAACCCGCGTCGAGGCGTGCCGCATAATCGTGCTTGTGCTTGTCGGCGTCCTTCGTCGCGGGATCCGCAGGGTCGCTGCCGGCGATCACGCTGAGCAGCTCCGCGGCCTCGCGAACGCTCGGGGTCATCGGGCCGGCGGTGTCCTGGCTGTGGCTGATCGGCACGATGTGCGTACGGCTGACGAGCCCGACGGTCGGCTTCAGGCCGACGATACCGTTGATCGAAGCCGGGCAGGTGATGGAGCCGTCGGTCTCGGTGCCGATGGCATAGCGGACCAGGCCTGCAGCGACGGCAGCGCCCGAGCCGCTCGACGAACCGCACGCATTGCGGTCGAGCGCCCAAGGGTTCCGGGTCTGGCCGCCCACGGCGCTCCAGCCGGAGATCGAGTGGGTCGAGCGGATGTTCGCCCATTCGCTGAGGTTCGTCTTGCCGACGATCACGGCTCCTGCCGCGCGCATCCGGGCGACGAGCGGGGCATCGCGGTTGGTGACGTTGTTCGCGAGCGCAAGGCTGCCGGCGGTCGTGGGGAGCGGACCGATGGACTCGATATTGTCCTTGATCAGCACCGGCTGTCCGGCGAGCGGCCCGCGCAGGTTGCCGGCATCGACCCGCCGTGCCTGCTCGATCGCCGTCGGATCGATCGCGATAACCGAATGCAGCTGCGGATCGATGTGGGCGATCCGGGCAAGCGCGGCGCGAACGTTCGCCTCCGCCGGAAGCGGAGCCTGCGCGCTGGCTGCGGACCCTGCAGTAAGCGCAAGTGCCGTGGTGACGATCAGATGACGCATACAACCCCCTCCAGTGTTCAGATCAACGCGGCGCAAGCAGGGCATCGAGCGTGCCAGGCCCGCTGCCGACCTTTTCGAGGCGTGGATAGCGCAGGCCGCCGTGCCAATCGAGCTTCACGGTGCGGTACACTTCCCCGTCGTGAACGAGCAGCTCGGGCGATGGGCCCTTGCCCGCCGCATCCCTGATCGCCTGCTTCAGGGCGTCGGCGTCGAACTTGCGCCCGTTCACCGCGACGATCTCGGCCCCGATCACGAGGCCCGCGTTGAAGGCGGGGCTGTCCCACAGGACGCTGCCGATCTTGCCGTCGTTCCCGATCGTGAAACCGCCCGAGTAAGTGAGGTCGTTGTTCTTGCCCTTTTTCTCGCCGCTCTTGATCCATTTGGTGGGCTCGCTGGTGAAGACGAGCTTGTACCCGCCCTGCGTGATGCCCTCGAGCGGCGGCTGGGCAGCCACGTCATAGACCTTGCGCTGGAGGTAATTGCGCCAGTCGTACGGCTGCACCTCGTTGAGGATGCGCGCGACGTCATCGGCCGTGTAGGTCAGCTCGCCATAGTCGCGCTCGCGGACGCCGAAGAAGGCGCGGGCGAAGTCGTCGATCGAGCGCTTCCCGCCGGACTGCTGGCGGATGATCCGGTCGACGTCGAGCCAGATCAGCTGCCCTTCGCTGTAATAGTCCTCGCTCCGCTGCCAGCTCCGCCACGGCTGCGGCGAACGCTGGGCGATCGTCGGGTCGTTGGTAGTGTCGACCAGCGGGCGCCAGCTCCGACCGGGCGTTCCGACGCCATAGCTTGCCGCCGTCGCGGCAATCGCGTCGAGCGTGTCCTGCTTCGACAGCATGCCGGATCGGGCGCCGAGGATGTAGCCCCAGAACTGGGTCTGTCCTTCGTAGACCCACAGCAGGCTGCCCTGCATCGGCAGGCGATAGTCGGGCGTCCACAGGTCGGCGTCACGGCGATACTTGCCGTTCCAGCTGTGCACATATTCGTGCGGCAGCAGGTTGCGGTCGCGAAGGACGTTGTCCCAGTCGGTGAAATAGCCCCGCTTGACCCCG